>JBGSRE010000250.1:0-5935 GCA_041737755.1 Oligoflexus sp. | reverse complement strand
GTGTTACCCTCTACTTTGACTTGCCGCTTTCGAATTATTCTCATCGACTCAAAGCCACCAATCGTTATCCTCACTGCCTTAAATGACTTGAATCCTAACCTGGCTCTGCATAGCTGCTTGATCGGCCTATGGTGCTGCCCCTAGTATTTTACAAATCGTCAACATCGGTGATGAAATTGGCCTCGATACAGCTGCCCTGTTTTTTGAGCTCAGTGGGAAGATCAGAGTCACACACAGAAGCCCCATGAAGCAAAATTCCCTCTAACTGAGCCATGCGAAACTTGGCCTGATTGAGATCGGCTTCCAAAAGACGGGCATGTCGCATATCAGCGCCGACAAAAGATGTGCTCAGGGCATTGACCTTTTGCAGATTCGCAAATGAAAAATCGGCTCGATCGCAGCGGGCACCCATGAGAATCGCGTGACTCAGATTGGCTTTCGTAAACCGCGCGCCTTCCAGCTGAGCATTGTTAAAATTGGCTTCTTTCAGCATGGAAGAGCTAAGATTAGCTTCACGTAAATCGGCTGAATCTAGATTGGCCCGGCTCAGATTTACACCTTCAAGATTGGCCCCTTTCAGTACGCTGCCGGAGAGATCGAGACCGATGAGGATTTGCCCATGAAGATCGGTTCCACTCAAATCAGTCTGAAAGAAGTTTGCCTGGCTTAATTTTGCACCAGTGAGATTGGCATTGTTCAGTCGGGTGCCATTGAGCAGGGCGCCTTTGAGATCCGCATCACGCAAATCGGCTTTGATGAGGACGGCATCCACCAAAACCGCCCCAATGAGGTTGGCCCCTTGAAGCTTTGCCCCCATTAAATTGGCTTCGCTAAAATCGGCTTCGGTGAGATTGGCTCCAGTGAAATCGATACCCGTAAGGTTAGCTCCCTTAAATATGGCACGACTTAAATCTCGACCTTGCAGTTTCATGTTGCGCATATCTGCCAGTTCAAAAGAAACAGAGCGCAGATCCAAGCCGACCAGCGTTTCCCCTTGCAAGAGACAAGCCTTGCAATTTCGAGTCTCGGTGATGCGAGCTTTGGTTTCACTATCGAGAGCAGAAAGAGCAGGAGCCATGACGGTCAAAGAAAGCCCTAACATAGATTGCAACAGGACGAATTTGCTGCTTAGGGTTTTCATGGCAGTATCCTTTTTTATTCTCTAGTGGATGTCTTTTGACTCAAGACGAGCCAACTGCTTAAGTTCCTATCGGAGGGATCTGAAAGGCGGCAAATAAATCGTATATTCGCTTATAAAACAAGGATTTGAAGCAAGGAATAAAGAAAACACTCGGACCTTACTGGGACAATTCTTTCGGCAAATCAGAATGACACAACAACAATTCGTTAGGAAAAGCTTGTCATAATGGAGTGCTTGATGGCATCTTCACTTTTTGCAGCTTCGAAATGAGAGTAAAAAACATGATGATTCGCTCTATCTTTACCATTCTTTTCGGCCTCTTGGTTTTTTGGCGGGAATCGCTAGCCCAGGCGCAATTGGCGGCAATTAAAAAGCCCAAATTGGTCCTGGTGCTGGTCATAGACCAATTCCGCGCCGATCAAATAGCTCGCTTCCAGAATCGATTTTTGCCCAGCACACGGGGCCGTGATGAGCTCGGTGGTTTCCGCTACTTGATGGAGAAAGGTGCTTACTTTCCCTTGGCAGAATATGGACTTCTGCAAAACATGACCGGCCCTGGACATGCCACCATCCTGTCCGGCGCCTATGCCTATCAGCATGGGATTTCCTTGAACGAATGGCTGGA
The DNA here is from genome assembly GCA_041737755.1 of Oligoflexus sp. Taxonomy (GTDB): domain Bacteria; phylum Bdellovibrionota_B; class Oligoflexia; order Oligoflexales; family Oligoflexaceae; genus Oligoflexus. The sequence goes on along the minus strand of JBGSRE010000250.1, from coordinate 4,169 downwards.
TCGGAATACTGGCAAACGGGTTTATTGTGTCGAAGATAGCGGCTCACCGCTAGTTGGCGTGGAACCAAATTCAAAACGTCGAGGTGCATCACCTCAGTTTATGCAAGGTTCAACCCTGGGAGACGAACTCAAAAACTCAGGCTATGATTCGCGGGTCGTGGGTATTGCTCTGAAGGATCGTTCGGCTATTCTTTTGGGCGGCACGAGGAGCGACCTTGCGCTTTGGTTTGATGACACGGCTGGACGGTGGATTTCCAGTCAATACTATTTGCCAGACGGAAAACTTCCGCCTTGGGTCACAGCACTCAACCAAAAGATTGATTTGAAAAAAACGCCGTTCATCGATTGGGTTTTGACCGATAAGCAGGCCTCTTCTACTTCCTTGAAAAGCAACGAGCTTGCCACTTCCAAAAAAACTTTGGAGGCAATGCAAGCTGATTTCCCCCATCGTGTTCGCACGGATACGAGGTATGCGTTGATGACTCCTTACGGCACCCATCTGACCGGTGACGCGGCGATAGCCGCCATGGACAGCCTGCAGCTCGGCAAGAGAGACGCTACCGATATCCTAGCTATTAGTTTTTCCAATCATGATTTTCTTGGCCATTCTTTTGGCCCCAATAGTCGCGAACTGGAGGAATTGACGATAGTCGAGGATCAAGAAATTGCTCGCCTTCTGACTCATGTGCAAAAAACCGTGGGTCTGGATCAAACGATCGTGATACTGACCGCGGATCATGGAGCGCCCCCTCAGCCGGAATGGTTGAAAGCGCAGAATGTGCCTGCCGGTCGAATCGATGAATCGGCCATCCTCAAAGCCGGCGAAGCTTTTCTGCAGAAAACTTATGGGCCTCTCAAAAACGAGAGCTGGATTCTTGATACTATGGAACTGAATCTGTACTTGAATGATAAAGCCATCCAGAAAGGCAAGCTCGATCGCGATCAGCTCATTGCCCAACTTGCTAGGTTTTATCGACAGAACTTGAGCTCTTTTGAAGGTGTGGATCAGGTCTTTTCCAGCGCAGATGTCAGAAGCAATGCCCTGCCTGGCATTCTATTGGCTCAGCAGATTAAGAAAAGCTATCACGCCCAACGCAGCGGCGATCTCGTCTTCATACCAAAGCCCTTTTATATTTTGGACGACGATACAACCAATCACATGAGCGGATATACCTACGATCGCACGGTGCCCTTGTTTTTGCTGGGTCCCCAGATCAAACCCGGTGTGTATGGTCAGAAAGCCGATATCACTGACATTGCCCCGACGCTTGCTTTCTTCACAGGAACTACGCCGCCTTCTGGCAGCGAGGGTCGAGTGCTGTTTGAAATTTTAAAGGATGGCGATGGGGTTCGAGCTCGAAAATAAGAGAGTTTAATCAGGGATTTCTTTCGGGAGCCTTGGGCAATTCAGCCGGATCTTCCAAGCCGAAGCTTTGCAAGAAGGGCTTCAGCTCCAGCACACTAGCATCCATTCGGGTGAAAAGTATTTTACGGGAGACTGGAACCGCAGAAGTCCTCTCCGATAGGAGGGACTGAACTCTCTGCGCGATGGCTAGGCCTGAATCTACCAAATTCACGGCCGGCAAGATATTTTCAATCTCATGCTGCGCCAATGGAAAATGAGTGCAGCCCAGCACTAAGGTATCAGGAGGGGGCATGGCTTCCAAGAAAGGTCGACAGATCTCCCGTAGTTCCTCCATGGGAATGGGTTTGCCTCGCATCTTCTGCTCCACCAACTCAACCAGCCTGGAAGATCCCACTCGAATCACCTGCATGTCCTTAGCAAAATCCTGGATCAGACCATCCGTATAGTTCCGGCTGACAGTGGCCGGCGTCGCCAGGAGCCCGATCACTTTATTTTTAGTTTTTGCTGATGCAGGCTTGATGGCTGGCACGACTCCAACCACAGGTAAAGTGACTTCGGCACGAAGCTGGGGCAAAACCAAAGTGCTGGCCGTATTGCAGGCCAATACCAAAATGCGTGGTTGATAGATCGCAAGAGCCGCAGCTATCACAGCACTCACGCGATCCAGAAGCCATGCCGCGGTTTTATCTCCATAAGGCAATCCAGCATTATCGGCCAGATAGACAAAACTTAGTTGCGGACGCACTTTGAGAATTTCATTGAGCACACTGAGACCACCGACTCCTGAATCGAAAATAAGGGCATCAATAGCGTGTTTATTCGGATTCATGGACCCTACTACGCAAAAACGTCATTGGGAATATCATAGGGAATAGACATTGCTCTTGGATAGCAAAATCTCCACAATAAAGCTCTCTGAGCCAGAAGGAGGATCTATCTCAGTGCTGGCCGATTTACGCCAAAAATTGCGACACTTGCCGCCCGGTCTGCGAACCCGATTCGCACCAAGCCCCACAGGTTACTTGCATATGGGACATGCTGCTTCGGCGGTCTACGTCTGGGGAATTGCTCAGGCAATCCAGGCGGACGTACTCTTACGCATTGAAGACCATGATCAGGGCCGCGTTCGCCCAGAATATACGGCTGGCATACTGGAAGATTTGCAGTGGTTAGGCTTGATCAAGGAGGCCTCGCCTTTCGTCCAGCAGAGCCAAGATCAGAAGCGATATCAAAAGGTTTGCCAGGAATGGGCAAGCAAAAATCTGATTTTTTATTGCCACTGCAGTCGAAAAGACATTCAAGAACGGACCGGAGAGCAATCGACTGATGAATTGCGTTACGATGGTCATTGTCGGAAGGCGAGGCATCCCGATCGGGAGGCAGGAATGCGACTTTTCCTGGAAACTCAGAGCTTTTATTTCAATGACCTCTGGCTCGGCCCGCAAACCCAAAGACCTGCAGAACAATGTGGAGACCTTCTGCTTCGCGATCGGCATCGCAATTGGACCTATAATTTCGCTGTGAGCGTCGATGATGCCGCCGAAGAGATTGATCTCATCATCCGTGGTCAGGATCTACTTTCGGCCAGCGGGCGTCAGCTTCAATTGCGAGCCCTGCTCGGCTGCTCTAGGCCTTTGCAATTTATTCACCACCCCTTGATCCTTGAGACCACTGGGCAGAAACTTTCCAAACGGGATGGATCGACGGCACTTCGCAGCCTGCGAGACAAGGGTATGCGCCCTGAAACTCTGCTCGGCCAGGCTGCTTTCCAGATCGGATTACTGGAGGAGCCAAGCGATATTTCCGTCGACCAACTGGGAGAGTTTTTTTCATGAAAGAAACCAAAATCATTGAACAGCTGATGCGGCAATGCCCAAGCAATGCCAGCATCAAGCTCGGTATTGGTGATGATAGCGCAGTGCTGCAGGTCCCGAGCAGGGAACCTTTGGTTTGCGCCGACATGCTGATGGAAGGCGTGCATTTCCTGCTTGATTCGGCGTCGGTCGAGCAAATTGCTCACAAGGCTTTGGCTGTTAACCTCTCCGATATCGCCGCGATGGGCGGTGAAGCTCTGTCGGCTTATATCTGTCTGGCTTTACCTCGATCTCGCGCCGAACCAAAATTTTTGGATCGTCTTTACCAGGGCTTTGGTGAGCTAGCCAGAAAATTTGATGTGGCGATTGCGGGAGGCGATACCAACATCTGGCAGGGACCTTTGGTGATCTCTATCAGCGTCATTGGCCAGGTGCATCGCAAAGGAGCCATCACGCGGCAAGGAGCTCAAGTCGGTGATGTGATCATGGTCACTGGCAAGCTGGGCGGCAGTCTAGAAGCTCATCATCTCAGCTTCACGCCTCGGCTGGCCGAAGCCAAGGCCTTGATGGATCGTTTAGAGCTGCATAGTATGATCGACCTTTCCGATGGCCTCGGCAAAGATCTGCGAGAAATATGTCGGCAAAGTGGAGTTGCTGCCTGCCTGGATCCCGCCTATATTCCCCTGCAAGATCAGCTGCTGCCCCTGCCAAGGCAGGAGGCGCTGCAAAAGGCCCTCAAGGATGGCGAGGATTTCGAACTCTGCTTTACTTTAAGCGAGTCTGAAGCCAGCAAGTTCAGTCATGATTCGAATCTCCCTCGCTGCTACCCTATCGGTCGCATCGTAGCCGGTCAGGGACTCTACTGGGGAACGGGACAAACCATGCAGGAGCTCATTGAGAGCTACGGTTACGAGCATCAGAGTGAAGGAGAAAGCAGCCCATGAGTACTTCCAACTCCGACCGAGAAGACTTTCAAGAATACTTGCAGC
>JBGSRE010000247.1:0-30065 GCA_041737755.1 Oligoflexus sp. | reverse complement strand
CAAAAGCGCTCCAGCAGCTAAATCCCATGCACGGAGACCGGTCTCCCAGTACCCGTCATAGACCCCTTCCGCGACCAACGCTAGGTCGAGGGCAGCCGCTCCGTCTCTTCGAATGCTCTGGCAAGTTTGCGCTACTGACATAAAAAATTCTATATCTTTCCGCAGGTTTTCACCTCGATGGTAAGCAAATCCTGTGGCTAAAAATGCATCGATCGGCGGACGATCCGGGCAAACGTGAATTGGCTTTTCATTCACCCAAGCCCCTTTTCCTCTTTGGGTCACATAGGTTTTGCCGCGAACAGGATCATGAACCGCCCCAGACATGAGTCGAATCCGACCCTCAGCGCCAAATTCACCACGCCCTATTGATACACAGAAGAAAGGGTAATTATTGGCGAAATTTGTCGTCCCGTCCAAGGGATCGACGATCCAAATCGATGTTCCGGGGGTGCGATCTGACGACGAAAGACCAGCTTCTTCAGAGAAAATTTTATCATGAGGACGCTGCCTCTGAAGAGTTTCGAGGATGAGCTTCTCACTGGCTAGATCAGCATCCGTAACCAGAGTTCGATCCGACTTCTGGCGCACGCGGACATCCGAGCCAAACCGCTTGGTCAATTCAGCGCCTGCCCTGCAGCTCAAGTCATGTAAAAAGGCCATCTCTTCGGTATATTTAGCTTCCATTGTGGCATCCGATACTTGAGATTCATCTTCTGGATTTGGCTTGGATTCTGTATGATCATTATAGTGGCACGGTTGCTACTATTGCGCGAGCCTTACATCGAGCCATCCAACAGAAAGGCTAAGGGCCTGAATCTTTAGTCAATTTTTGCTTGGCGACCCCTATCATTCGCCCTTAAATTAAAATGCTCTTTCTGCCGATGAGGCTTTAGGTCTTTATAAAGGAATTTACTGTGGAAAATTTGTCTATTTCTCATATTTCGATGGTTGCAGCCTTGGGCGTGACCTTTGGTTATGTTTTTTTCGTCGTTGTAAGGTTTTTGCTGCCTCGTAAACAGCGCTCAGATGTGCAAGAACAGCGGGATCTGGTCATTCAAAAAGCCTTGCAGCGCAAGGATCAAGTCATTGCAGAAGCTAAAAAGCGCGCGGAAGAAAAGGCCGTGCAAATGCAGGAAGAATTGGAAGTGAGTTTGGAGGAAGAGCGCATCGCGATGGAAGCCAACGATGCCGACCTCGGGGTCCAGGATCAGTTCGTGCAGCATGAGGAAGAGCGGATTCAAAAAATTGAGACGAGCTTCCAGAACCACGAAAAGAAAGTCGTCGAACTGAAAAAGCAATTGGATGATGCCAAGACAGGCGTTGCCCAAGCCAGGATCTCATTGCAGGAAAATCTGGCTAAGATCGCGGATTGTGATCGCGAAGCGACCCGCCAGATGATGTCCGATTCTTTGATGAATGAAAGACGCCTGGATAGTCAAAAACGTATAAAGGATCTGGTTGATGATTTGGGCAGCCATTCCAAAAAAGGTGCCGAGCGCGTTCTCAGCCGAATTATGTCACGCTATCAGCCGAGCTTCATCTGGCCAAAGAGCACCAACCATGTAGAAATCTTGAATCCACGTTTGTTTGAGACTTTGGAAACCAACCCCCAGCTGCTGACCGACCTGAGCGCATTGACAGAAGGCGTAGAGATTACTCTATCCCCGGCAACACACGATGGTTTGCCAGCCATTATCCGTCTTGGCGGAGGTTACGGCATATACAAGGAAGCGGCCCGTTTAACCCTTGAAGAGCTTCTTCCCAAAGGCCCTAATAATTGGACCAAGTCGGACAAAACCTTTTTGAAGCATCGTCGAACTCTGGAAACTCAGGCCCTCAAGATGGGACGCCAAGCCATAATTGAATTAGGGTTGAATGATATTCACGAAGAGATTCAAAAAATGGTCGGGGCACTCAATTGGCGAACCAGCTATCGCCAAAACCAGTACTATCACTCATTGGAAGTGGCTAAACTGGCTGGAATTCTCGCCGGTGAGTTGGGCGTTGATCCAACTATGGCCAAACGCTGTGGACTTTTGCACGATATCGGCAAGGGAATCGACTATCGCATCGAAGGCAGCCATGCCGTGATTAGCGGTGACTACGCTGATCGTTTTGGAGAGAAGCGCCTGATCTGTGACACAGTCATGTCCCATCACAACGATCTCGTGCTGGAAACGCCAATGAGCTATGTGCTGAAATCCGCCGATACCCTCTCTGGTGCCCGTCCGGGAGCTCGTATTAACCTCGAAGAAGGCTATCAGGAGCGACTGGCAGCCATGGAAGAAGCTATCAAATCTTTCCCAGGCATACAAAAAGTTGCCATTATGAATGGTGGCCGGGAAGTTCACATCGGTGTGAATCACAAGAAGATTCGTGAAGAGGAATTGCAAAATTTCGCCGCTGCGATTGCCAGAAAAATAGAAGAGGAAGTAGCCTTCCCCGGGCAAATTAAAGTCCTCGTCACTCGTCGCTTCGAAGCAACCGCAGTCGCGTAATCCCGGTTCGTGTTATAATCAGTCCAGCATAAGGGGGCACTCCAACCCCTTTTTGGTTGGAGATCTTCATGTCCTTGAAAAATCGACGCCAGATCAGCGATATTCAGGAAAAAGTGATGATTTATCTCAAACTCCAGCGGTTTCAACCGGCGGAGGAATTGCTGCGTCTGGCCATGGAAGAACACGGGCCTCTGGCGAACCTGTTAAATCTCATGGGTCTGTGCTGTCATCGTCAATCGAAATTTCCTGAAGCCATCGAATACTTTGAAAAAGCTAAAGCGGCCAACCCTCGCTTTATTGAAGCCGCTCTTAATTTGGCTGTCACTCTCTCTGATCTTGGTTTCTATGACTCCTCTCAAAAAGTTTACGGCGAACTGCAGGGCCAACTGGGTGATGGCCAAACACTCCCGGATCTGGTCTTGGGTCGGCTTGCCAACCTTCACAACCGCACTGCCCAGGGCTACGAACAGGCAGGACTCTATGACCAAGCTGCCCAAGAGTACGTGAAGGCATTGCAAATTTTTCCTCGGATGCCGGATATTCGTCTTCGTCTGGCGAAACTATATATGCGCATGAGCTCCTACCATCAGAGCCGTGAGCAGCTCATGACCCTGCTGGAGGAGAATCCCAATCATCCAGAATGCCTCAATCTTCTCGGTACCATCGCCTTTCGAATGGGTGATTGGGACGAGGCCCAGAGCTTTTGGCAAAGAACGCAAAATATCAATCCAAGTGATCGAACCTCACGCACCTACCTGCGCAGTCATCCGAAATCTTCAAATTCAGTGACAATTTAAGGTCAACCCAATCCCCCCATCAGCCGATGGGAAGTTGGGGGAGACACTCCACATGGACAAGAGTCAACAAAACTTTCCGAATGGGCTGATCGGCCTGATCGTCGACGATCACGATCTGATTCGAAAAACCATTGCCAGAGTCCTCAGACGTCTGGGCTTTGGAGAAATCATTGAGTGTCACAACGGAAAAGATGCGAAAATTGTCATTGATACCCAATCCGTGGATCTGGTGATTTGCGACTTGGATCTCAGCTTCGTCTCTGGTTTTGAACTCCTCGATCATTTGCGCAATCTCGACACTGGGTCCGATGTGCCCTTTATGATCGTGACCGGCGCCGCGGATAAAGACGACATCGTCAAAGCCGCCAACAAAGGCGCCGAAGAGTATATGGTCAAGCCCTTCACTCCTGAAGAGCTGGAAGCCAAAATCACTAAAATCCTGAACTTATATTTTGCTCCAGGCCCCATTCTTGGCCGCATTCGAGAAATTGAGAAAAAACTCGTTGCCGGTCAATTTAGTGAGGCTGAAGTCTTGCTGCAAGAGACGCTGAAGATAAAAGACGTTCCCCGAGTTCGCCACCTTCAGGCAGTCTCCTTCATCAAACAGCACAAGAATGCCGAGGCTATTGCCACGCTCCAGGCCAATATCAAATCGACACCGAACTTCCTTAAAAACTTCGTCACGCTGTCCAATATCTATATCGAGACCAAAGATTACAGAAATGCCATTCGTGCTTTAACCATGGAATTAGAACTCAATCCCAAGCAGCCTATGCGGCAAATAAAATTGGCAAATATGATGCTCAAAGAGGGCAATGCTCATGCTGCCATCGAGCATTACCGACTAGCTCTGCTTGAAAACAATAAGAATCCCGAAGCTCTCTATGGTATGGGCACAGCCTATGCCCTGGCTGAGAATCTCGAAAAATCCATCTATTATTTTAAACGCTATCGACGTCATCATCCCAAAGACAGCCGGCCTTTAAAGGCCATCGTTCAATTCGCAGAAAAGGGTCAGAAGCCTCGCCTAGCTGAGTTAGCCCTCATGGATGAAAACAAAGCTCACCCGGAGCGCATGGATACTTACCTCATACTCAGTGAATTATTTTTCAAAAATGGCAAAGAAGACTTGGCCTTCAGCACTCTAGAGTCTGCGATCAAGCGCAAGCCCGACTTTACAAAAGCGCATATGATGATGGCTCAATTGTATATGCTGCAAAAAGACAGTGAGAGTGCGATTCGAGTCTTTCATCGATTTACCCAAATATCGAAAGACCCCGTTGCGTATATGCTGCTTGCCCAACTTTATTTGCAATTAAAGAAGTACGCTCAGTCCATGGCCACCCTGCATCAAGGCATGGATGCCAAGTCAGACCTCCAGAAAGTTTATTCCTTGCTTATGATTTCCACTTTCCGCACCAAGCAATTGGGCAAGACTTGGTATATCCGTGAGCGCCTCAAACAACTGAACCCCGAGGAAGAAATTCCTGCAGCTATTGCTGAAGTGGATGAATTGATTCTCGCCCGGCGCCGCGTCAAACGTGGCTTACGCCAGGTTTCTTGATAAAAAGTCTTCTTTGCAGAGCCTTTTGATCCGGCTTATGATCCATCCTGAATGGAGGATTCATGGATCAGTCCCGTGCTCAACTTTGGAATTACCTGGATTGGTTGGAAAGTCGCGGATTGACGGGGACTTTGCCCTTTGCAGCTGCGCCTGATGAAAAGCTTACGACAATCCCTCCTGTCACACCCAATCAATCAAAGTGGCGTCTGGGTTTCTACAGTGCAACTCAACTTCGGGATGACGAAACAATTATGGTCACTCGAATTGCCGCAGCTCTTGGTCTTGGACCCAGCGATTTTTGTATTTGGGCTGAAGAGAGTGTGGTGCGCGTGCCTCAGGAAATGTTTCTGTGTCCCATCCTCGTGGCTCTGGGCGCAAGCAGCGGCCAGACTCTGCTAGCGTCAGGACAAGCTATTGCTATGAATGTCCTCCAAGCGTCAGCACGAGGGGCATTGCTGCTCACTATTCCACATCCGCGGGCAATGCTACAGGACCCAAGCCTGAAAAGTAGTGCCTGGGCTGCCCTACAGAATTTAAAAGCCAGCCACTCGTTCTAAAAAAGCAAAGAGCCGCATCCCACTTGGGAATGCAGCCCTCTTTTACATCTTCAAAAAGAATTACTTGGCGCCGTCTTCGAACTCAGCGTCTACGACATTGGGATCACTGGACTTGCTTCCAGTCGATGGACCCTGTTGTCCGCTGGCACCCTGCTGCCCAGCAGCCTGCTTATAGAGAGCTTCCGCCAGTTTATGCGACCGGGCTTCGAGCTCGTCCTTGGCTGCCTTAAGTTCGGCTGGGTCAGTCGAATTTAGTTTTGCCTTGGCAGCAGCCAGAGCGGTTTCAACTTCCGCCTTGATTTCGGCTGGCACTTTTCCTTCGCCCTCTTTCAAAGATTTCTCAGTTGAGAAAATCAATGAATCAAGGTTGTTTTTATTTTCAACCATTTCACGACGCTGGCGGTCAGCATCCTTGTTGGCTTCGGCTTCTTTTACCATGCGATCGATATCACGTTCATCGATCTTGGTGGCCGCTTCGATGCGAAGCTTTTGCTCTTTGCCTGTGCCGAGATCTTTGGCCGAAACCGAAAGAATACCGTTGGCATCGATATCAAAGGCAACTTCCACCTGCGGCACGCCGCGAGGAGCAGATGGAATATCTTGCAGTGTAAAGCGGGCTAGTTGACGGTTGTCGCCAGCCATTTCTCGCTCGCCCTGGAGGACATTGATTTCAACCGATGTCTGGTTGTCAGCAGCGGTTGAGAAAACCTGACTCTTCTTGGTTGGGATCGTCGTATTGCGTTCGATCAAGCGGGTCATGACACCGCCTAAAGTCTCGATGCCCAAAGTAAGAGGGGTAACGTCGAGGAGAAGAACGTCCTTCACATCACCAGCCAACACTCCACCTTGGACGGCAGCACCGATTGCTACAACTTCATCCGGGTTGACGGTACGGTTCGGCTCACGCTTGAAGAAGTCTTTCACTTTTTGCTGAACCAAAGGAATACGGGTCGAACCACCGACCAGCAAAACCTCTTGCACTTCCTCGATGTTCAGCTTGGAGTCTTTCAGAACCTGACGACAAGGCGCCAGAGTTCTTTCGACGATATCAGCAATCAGCTGTTCGAACTTGGCCCGAGTCAAACTCACATTCAAATGTTTGGGACCCGATTGATCCGCCGTTAGAAACGGCAGATTGATATCGGTTGACTGGGCCGAAGACAATTCGATCTTGGCCTTTTCAGCCGCTTCCTTCAGGCGTTGCATCGCCATAGGATCGCCTTTGACATCGACTCCGGTATCCGCCTTAAAGCCGTCCACCAGCCATTTGATGAGGATTTCGTCAACGTTGTCTCCACCGAGGTGAGTATCACCACCGGTTGCCAAAACTTCGACCACATTCTCGCCCACTTCAAGGATCGAGATATCGAAGGTACCACCACCAAAGTCATAGACAGCGATTTTTTCGTTTTTCTTCTTGTCCAGACCGTAAGCAAGAGCAGCAGCCGTTGGTTCGTTAACGATGCGTTTCACATCGAGACCAGCGATACGGCCGGCATCTTTAGTCGCCTGACGTTGGCTATCGTTGAAATAAGCAGGCACAGTGATAACGGCTTCGGTGACCGGATGGCCTAAATAATCTTCCGCCGCCTGCTTGAGTTTACCCAAAACTTTGGCGCCGATTTCTTGAGGCGTATAGGTCTTGCCATCGATTTCGAAGACCACCATATCCGCTTTGCCCCGAGTCACTTTGTAGGGCATTTTTTCCGCTTCATCCTTGCGCTCGACAAAGGTGCAACCCATGAAGCGCTTGGCTGAATAGATGGTATTACGAGGGTTGGTTACAGCCTGACGACGGGCAGCATCTCCAACCAGAATGTCACCATTCTTGGTGAAGGCAATCACACTGGGGGTGGTTCGCTTACCTTCAGCGTTGGCGATAATCACCGGTTGCCCGTTTTCCATCACGGCCACGACTGAGTTGGTCGTTCCTAAGTCAATTCCTATAATCTTTCCCATATGTTACTCCATCTTTGGCAACCCTGGTGGGCCATGCTCAAGGGTTAAATGACAAGTGCCGCTTATAAGGCGCTGGGCGTAGTGCCATTTAGGCCCATCCCTGTTTCCTTCTTTAAACCTAATGCCTGTCGCTCCGCTGTCAACGGGTCAAACATGATAAGATAAAAGAAACGGGGAGGACCAGCGCTGTGTATGAATTGCAATGCCCATCTTGCAATAAGGCATCCCAGTATAATTTCACGGATTATTTGCTACTTTGCCCCTTTTGTTCGGCGACATTTAAATTCAATGTCGAGACCGGGCTCAAAGAACTTTTCGGCGATCACTACATTGTGCCCAATCTATTGGACGCCGGGACGGTCAAAGAATTAGCCTTGGAATGGATACGCCGCATTCATCACAAACCTGGTACAGTCGACAAAGAATTCTTCGTGGTCGACGTTCAGGGCTTTAGTGTCCCGATTTGGATCGTTTCGGTGGAAGGTCACACAGCCTGGAAGGGTCTGGTCCGCAAGCAGAATCGACAGGTAGCAACTCATACCAGCAACGAACATCTCACCGAAACTGGACAGTTTCGACGGAGCTATCGTTGGGCTGTTTTGGCTCGTTCAAACATTTGTGAAACATGGGGGCTGACAAGGCTCCACGAACCAACCGAACCGATTCAAGTCGAGTGGGACGGGTTTCCGTTCGATTCGACCTTTTCGCGCGGCCGCCTCATGGATGAAGAGCAGAAATCAGCCTATGAGGCTCGTCACTACTTTGAGTTTAAATACGCCAACGGGCTGCCTATCCTTGGCATTCAGGTGGAAGAAGAAGAAGGGCTCAGGCGGGCTCGTAACCATGTGGAGCTTTATCACTATAAGCTCGCTTGCCTCAACACCGACTATCTCATCGACTACCGAACCGAGCTCGAAGTTGCTGGTATTCAGCTCATACATGTACCGATTTGGAAAGTTGGTTACCTTTATCGACCGCGCAGTCTGGTACGGCATTTTTATAAGCCAAAGGAAAAAAAGCTGGTCCTGGATGGCTATGGAAAAGGCATTATGATGGGTGAACTGGCGATGGTCTATCATGACAAAATCATGATCAACGCCTTTGTCACAGGTTTTGCTGCTGTCATTTTCTTCCTTTTGGGAATCAGCTGGCATCCAGCCTTTTTGCTGGTTGCACTCTTCTCTTTAGGTGTTGCCGGTATCAGCATTTTCACCAGCTTGAAAAAGAAAGCCGAAAGAGAAGAGGAAGAGTTGCAGAAGCTTTCCGCTACGATTGGACGCATGGCGGGGGCCAATCACTCTGCTGAATTCAGAGCTTCTTGATCGACACCACCGGGTAATTCTGTGGGAGCAGGAAAAGGCAGAGGAGGCATAGCCATGACCTCCTCAAGCCGCTCTCTCAGCTCTTTTTCATGCACCGGCTTTTTAAGAAAATGTCCGGGTAAAATTTCATGCTCATAGGCGGCGATCACTCGCGGTTCTGCAGCAAGGACGGAGATCAAGAGGCAGCGCGGTGGATGCGATAGGCGGCGCAATTCGCGGTAGCATTCAATCCCATCCATTTCCGGCATGATGATATCGAGAGTCACGAGGTCGGGCTTCAGCTCTTCGGCCATCTTCAAAGCTTGCACACCATCCATGGCCTCACCAACGACATCCCATCCCATCCGTCCTAATAATTGCCTTAAATCACTGAGTACTTTCGGGGAATCGTCAACGATCAGAACTTTCATAAATCCTCCGTGTAGTCCTGGCCAACCCAAAGATCAGGTTACGGGAGAAGCTGCGATTCAGCAAGCATCGTCTCGAATGGAATCGTGACGCCAAAGACTCAGAAAAGCCCAACTGGCCATACACCATAAAAGGGTTCGTATCGCTTGTCCCCACCAGTCTTCACCCTCGCCCAGCACCGGACCTCCAGCGCTCGCCTGGAACTGATGAACAGCTAGGAGCCAGGCATGCAAATGCTCAAGAAAAATAAGCAGCCATTCACCTAAAAAACTCTCCGGCCATAGCAAAACGAGTAAACCCCACCCGAGCAGCACATTCCAAAGAGACTGCAGAATGGGGCTCAAAAGAATGCCGAAAGGGCTAAAAACACCAAAATAGCTAAGATTAACTGTGATCATTGGTCCCTCAATGCCTGGCAGTACCAGCCTCTGCCATTTTTTGGGCCAGGGCTTAAGAACCCGAATCAGAGTAAAGGCACTCCAACTCAGAGCATTGGAAAGACTTAAAAAACTATGCGGAAAGCACAAAGCTTGCAGACAGAAAATCCACCGATCTTGTTGCCGGTCGGGACAAGGCGCGGCCAGTAATGGCAACCACAATTTGAAAAGAATGGCCAACCAAGCTCGCTGACAGGGCGGATTGAAGCCGACCATAAGCGCAAAAAGAGTCATAAGCAGGCTGACCAAGATTCGAGCTGCTGTGATCCAACCCATCCAAAAACGAAGACCGATCATTCGCAGACTGTAGAGAATACGCCCGGCGCCTTCTATCACCCCCTGAAAGATCATACCGAGGAAGCTAAAGTGTGACCCGCTCACAACGAGAACATGCAGGAGCCCGAGCTCTCGATAAAGAGAGTTCCAGTTGTCGGATAAACCCTCGCCCAAAGCAAATCCAAGGAACCAACTCCCCCAGTGAGGATCCCAATCAAGATAAATCGTTTGAATGTGATGAACCAATCTGCCCGCAAGGAAGTCGAGCTGCCCGCCTTGAAAAAATCGTGGTAAAGGATCTTGCAAGGGGGAGGCACTACAATGAAACCAAAAAAACGAATGGCACAAGAGAACTTCACTATCGCGAGTCCAGTAATTCTGCCAAAACGCACCCAAAATAAAATTGCCAAGTCCCCAACCCCTCAGAAAGAAAAGACCCGGGATGAGGCAGAACCAGAAGTTGAATGCATACCATGGATTTAAAAGAGCGCAGGCGATGCAGACTTGTCCGCCGAGGAAATGAGAAGGACGAATAAACAACAAAATCCCACCTCGTTTCAATCGGCCTGTGAATCAGGTCCGATTGAAACTGAGATGGGCCTTCGCTTCGAGAGACAATTTTAGGGGGAAAATGTCCGAGGCCGAATCAAGCGTAACTGGCCACACCAATAGGAATAATCTGCGTCATGGCTATCGAGAGAGCCACATCACTGAGATCAGGATAGAATTCTTCCAGATAAAATTCCGGCTGATTCACCAGATACTGCATAGCCTTGGAATGCAATGCATGGCCGGATTTGTGAGCGTAGATGTCGGCCAGAAGCGGCGCGCCCAGCAAAGCAAAGTCACCAATCAGATCGAGCAGCTTGTGACGAACGAACTCATCCGGGCTGCGCAGACCTTCCTCATTGATGACACCATAGTCAGCAATTACAATCGCGTTATCAAGGCCGCCACCGAGGGCCAGACCCTGTTCACGCATCGCTTGTACGTCACTGAGTTGACAAAAAGTACGAGCATCCGCAATCGTCAGAAAATTTTCCAAGTTCGCGCTATAGTCGATCGACTGCGAACCAATCACTGGCGATTTAAATTCAATAGAGCATTTAATTCTTTGTCGCTCGGAAGGCTCCAAACGAAGCAGCTTATCCCCTTCTTGCACAAGAAGACTATGCTTCAAACGATAGGCCTTGGCAGGAGCACTTAGATCCTTAAGTCCAGCGCTCAAAAAGCGCCGCACGAAAGCAGATGAACTGCCATCCATGATCGGCAGTTCAGGACCATCGATGAGGACCAAGGCATTGCTGATGCCAAGGCCAGCAAAAGCCGCCATCAGATGCTCGACGGTAGAAACAGATTCACTACCTGTACCGATGGTCGTGGAAAGCGCCGTCGCACTGATTCGTTGGGCGATGGCTCGAACGGGCCGGCTGCTTGGATTATCGGTTCGATGGAATTGAAGACCTGCATAAGCAGCAGCAGGCTTAACAGTCATTCGAACGATACGGCCGCTATGCAAACCCTTGCCGGTAAAGCTTACCGTATTCAGCAGGGTCGTTTGATTAAGCGAGAGTAACATCCAAGCCTCAAATCTTAAAAGGAAAATTCCGAAACGCATCACTTGTTGAGCAAGATACATGCCAGAAACTTTCGTTTGGTATTAATTTATATACCTGAAATTACTAGCCTTTATAGGGCTAGAAATTCCAACAAAAGCTCAAACTGTGGCAGCAGCGCCACAGTATTCATAATGACGTTGCAAGTCCACAACAAAGATCACAATGAGACACAGTTTGCTAACGAGGGACAGAACGCGTTGAATCACGATCATTGAACAGCGGTCGCGCAACTGCAATTCGCTCTTCGAATATGGTTGAAGTGCCCCAGGTCTCAGGAAAACCAAGCGCGTCTGCTATATAGAGAGGGGCCTCGCTTTGCCCCTTCACACAGGAAGACTGCACAAGAGCATCCGCAAGACGATTACAAAAAGCTACAAGATAGCTTTGCAGATATCCCGGACCTCTTTGATGAGAATCCTTGATTTGACGGGACATGGCTAACTCACAGAGAGCACGCCAGTGAGGAGCAAAAAGAATTTTACGATCCACAGCAATCGAACCTATCATATCGGGTTCCGTGCTAGGCACACGAGCCTGCATCCCCGATCGATATTCGATAAACCGCTGCCAATGTCTTTCACTGCCGAGCAGATGCCAACCCAAATTGCGCAACTGCTCCAGAATGATCGGCATTGTTTCCCCCGACTGCTCGACAAAAGCAACCAGTGCTTGCAAGGTCAATGACTTGACATAATACAGGGCAGGCCGAGGTTTCTGTGGGCTCGCAACACAATGAATGCCATCGAAAAAAATCCGTAGAAGACTGGCGCGCGAAGCATGCTCATCCGAAATTTCAGCGGTCTGCCGTATCATGCTCTGCGCTGCAAGAGCCCAACCGCGGATACGGAGCTCACGCAGATTGAACTGGAAATTGCGGAAGGCCCCAAAAGCGATTGTCGGGTATTGCGGTTCGCGAGGTGTTTCACCAACATACCATGCCAACTGCCGTTCAAATTGCTGGAGAACCGCACGTCGATAGTAGGTATCCAATTGAGCAAAGAGAACTTCGAGACCCTGCCTTAAAACTTCAGCAGAATTGGCCAGAAAACAGAGTCGAAACCCATTATCCAAAAGTCTTGTCATCATTGACAAAGGTGGCAGTGCTTCATTGATATCCAGGTACACCAATTCAAAATACGGAGGTTCACCCCAGGCATTGAACTGCTGGAGATTCCGCTGCAACCAAGATTCATAAAGTGGCTGGCAATAAAAGTGGGCATTGGTATCGATCAGGGTGTAGTCGATAGTCGCGGGTGTTTCCCTTAATTTCGGTGCACTCACGTGCAACTGAATCGGATTACGACCCTGTTCCCGAATGGCTTTGTCAGCCCAGATGGTCTGAGGGATATCCTGGATCAAAAGTGCTTTCGATCTTTGTGGATTTTCCTTGTACCAGGATTCTATCTGACGAGCAGCCCAGGCCAAGAGCTGCAGTCGCCAGTCTTTCCAGGCCAGCGCTGCATCAACCAAACCAAGTTGAACAACCTCTTCTGCACGCATCAGAGGTCGACGTTGCCAAGCTTCCAGGAGCCGAGGCCTTTTTCCCAGCTGACTGGCAACCCACCCCAAAGGCGGCATAACGCCAATAGCAATTTCCGGAAAACCAAACCAAGTATTGCAATTGAAGACGAAACGACGTTGACAGGCCAGCATCATTTCAAAAAAAGTCCCCTGACAGCTATGTTCTGTCACAAAAAACCAGGGCACTGGAGAATTCTGAATATTCTGCCGTAAGCGATACCAGCGACGTATTCGCCAGCGAAGTTCATCCCTCTGGAGACTTTCCTGCACCTCATAGAGCCAACTTTGATGGAGATCTTGAACAGGAACTTTTTGAATCCAAATCACAGCATCGAGGCGATTTTTTGCCGCGATTTGGTAGACTCGCGCCATCAATTCTTCAAAAATCTCTAGATCCTTATCAACACCCTGACTGAGAGGGCTCCCTAGATAGGTCCAATCGGCAAGAATGAGATTATCATGCTGTTCGTATTTCATGCGTTTCGCACCAAATAGGCCATATGGCACCGACCATTGAGCGGAAAGTAAAGGTAAACCGCACGCTTGGCATCAGTCAGCAAAAATTCCATAAAACTGCTCAAAGCATTCGCCAGACCCGACCACTGCGGCAATCGTATCTGATCAGCAGCTACCGCGCGAGATCGCAGCTCATCCCAGCAAGCAGGCAGCATGTTTTTAATGTGACTATACACGTAAATCCGGTCAATGCTCGACGGGGTCAAGCCTTCATCTTGGAGCCAGCCACTCCATCTTTGAAAAAAATCGGTGACTCCATGTAAGCTTTCGCGGAAATCAGTCACCGGAAAATCTCGGCCACGCAGAATACTACCACCACTGCCACGGTCGATAGCATCCGTTTCTAAGTAAGCTTCGACACAGGTCAAACTCCGACTATATTCATTCAGATTGCTGCGTCTTTTGGATGCCGGACCAACACTCAGAAGGCGACCCATATTATCCTGCAGCAGAGCTTGGCTGTCCGGAACTCGCCGTAGTCGTTCCTGAGTTTCCAGCAATTGCTCAAAGGCCAAGATGTCAAAGGGCTTTACCTTTGCCAGAGAAAGTTCCAAGGCCACGCGACTTGGTTCGTGCAAGCCTGGCGCCTGATCGACGACTTGAGCAAAGCAGGCGTTGCCAAAGGGTTCTTTCAGAATTGCATTCCAAAGATCGACAAGGCTATTGAGAATCGTCGTACGGGAAAAAAGTGAAGACACTGGTGGCCTTTGAGCATCAGCTGAGGCGAAAAGTAAAAGATTGGGTCGATCTGGTAAATTATGCAGACGACTTAGGACCAGTGAGTCTAAAGCTCGGGCCCTCTGCAGAACCCGATCAACTGGAGGAAGAGGCCAGCGACTGACGCTGCCTTGAATGGAAAGAGACGTTTCATAGAGGTACATGCCTTGGCCTTTTTATCAACTAGCCGGTTAGCCACTCGCTCCCTTGCTCACCGGCCTGTCTTCACTTGGCCTCGGACACTCGACTGACGTCGTATGCATCCTGCAAACGGGTGCGACCTTCCCGAACTTTTTCTTTCAAATAAGGATCATCTACCATCTCATAGAGCCTGTTCAAATCCGCCAGAACTTTGTCCCATCGATGCGCATCCAAATGCATTTCGATCAGGTTTTCCAAAGGTTCAAGCATGCGAGGCGCCAAATCTAAACTTTTCAAGTAACTTTCTTCGGCGTCAGAAGTCCGCTTCATTTGTTCTTCCAGTTCGCCTATTTTATGATGAATGATGGCTTTGTTCAGATTGCCTTCAATCTTCTTCAAGTAGGTCCGCAGGACTCGCAAACAGCCTTCCCAATTCTGTTGCCGAAAATACGCCTCATAATGAATGGTAAAGGTATTCAGTGGACTATCGCTGCAATGCTTTTCAATAATTTCCACAGCATTCTGAGCCTGGTCTAGCTGGTACAAATAGACGGCGGCTAATTCTTGAGCGCTGCGAAAACGATCGTTGATATGTTTCGCATTTTGAAAAAGGCTTTGCAAGACTTGGACAACTTTATCCCATTGGTTATTTTGCGTATAGACGACTTTAAAGTAGCGCAAGGCTTTGAGGTTGCTTGGTTCCAGGTCAATCAATCGCTCGTAGCAACGATTCAACTGGAGTTCGTCGTATTTCTTTTTCTCAAAGATCAGGCACAGCCGTTCCAAACAGGAGACAGAATCTTCTTTCGTGCGCATCCGAGGCAGGATTGCTTGCAAAATAACCGCTTCCGATTCAAAATCCTGCTCGGTGATGATAGTTGATAAGGCGCGCTCCCGGAACTCGTTGTAACCGAGTCGTAAATCTTTCAACAATTTAACGCAAATTTTCGCCGCGCGCTGGATATCCTCCAGATGCACGGCATAGGCTTTGGCCGTGCGCACATAAAAGTGCAACTGGCGCTTTTTTGGATTATCGATTTGAGCTTCAAGTACTCGGAAATACAAGGACCAACACTCATAGTCCTGGAGTTTTTCGAGGATAGCCTCAAAAATCTGCTCCGGGATCGAGGCCCCCTTATTCAGCTGAAGCACAAGATCGTTGATTTCCATAGCAAGGGATACGTCCATTGGAATGACTCCGCCCAAACCTGTGCGTTCAGCCCTCACTTGCAGCAAGTGAGGGAAAACTTTGCCTACACAATGTTATGTTCCATAATAGCAAAGGTCGCGCTGCTTTAATAGAAAAGCGGCGAAGGAAGGCTTGAAGGGGGGGCCGCCTCAGGTTTATTGTGCGCCAGGCGCTAAGAGACCCTCGAGAATTTGCTGACTGGCGACTTTCACAACTTCGTCATACTCATAGACGGTCTCGTCGAAAAGCCACTGCAAGCTGATGCCGTCAATAATGGCTATCACGAGCGAAGCATAGTAATGCGGGTTGACCTTTTTAAAGACTCCAGCCTTCACGCCTTCTTCGATCACGCGAGCACAGCTATCACGAAATTTTCCATAATGACGGGAAATCACCTGGCGGACTTCTTTCTTCTGATTGATCTGAGTCCAGAAGTCCATATTCACCTGATAGTATTCCTTGGTACCGCGGACGATATCGAAGCTCACGGACATGAAAATCCTGAGTTTTTGCACCGGATCGGTGATCGATACCATATCGGCCACAAGGATGTTCTCTATGTCACCCGCCACTCTGTCGAGGACGGACATCATGAGGTCATCTTTATTCAGAAAGTAATAATGGATGATACCCTTACTGACTCCCGCTGTGCGGGCGACATCCTGCATCGAGAAATTGTGGTATCCGTGCTTGGTAATACATTCAACCGTTGCACGTACTATCTGATCTTTTCGTTCTGCTGCTACATCTGGCTTAGACATGTTGCCACCATTTAATCATGCGAAGTCACCGACTCTGTCGGGCGCTACTATCTTGTATCTGCTTGTCAAAATAGACTTCAAGCTCGCTGGTGACAAGCCCTTGTACGGGACAGAGGTCGAGACGAAGGAGGTATGTTAACACGGGCCTTGAGCTTTCGCAACGAGAGCAGGCGCCTTGTGCAACCTTCAGGAAGCTATTCCCGCCCCATTGGCAAGATCATAATTTTTCGGTGAATCCTGAATCTCTCTCTTCACCTATCTAACCCAATTTGGCTGCCAACAAAAAAATGTGTTAGAGTGAATGCATATAAACTGAGACTTCCATCTTTTCAGACCCGGGCCATTTGACAGGCCCCAGTTGCTGGAGCAAATCATGCGTTGGCAGACCCTGACCGGACAAGCAGTCAGCATCCTGGCAATCTCTTCTCAGCCTCTGCTGGCGAAGAGCCAAGAGAATTGGACTCACTTTGGCCTTCGCCCACTCGCCATGGGAAATGCCTACGTAGCCATCGCGGATGACTACAATGCTCTCTTTTACAATCCAGCCGGACTTGCTCGCCTTAAAGAGTGGGATGGAGAGCTCCTTAATCCTGCAGTGACGGCCTCGACGAGCCTGGGTTCCCTGATGAAAGATGCTCAGGATAAATTGAAAAGCGGCGAAGTTTCCGACACCCTCGACTTGATCGAGTCCAATACTGGCAAGAGCTATCATGTCGGACTTTCATGGACGCCTCACTTGATCTTTCGTAACTTTGGGTTCGGCATCGGTACCGAAATGGGCGCTTCCATGGTGTTTCACCGCAATATCTCAACCGATTTTGATGCTGGCCTACGGGTCGTCATGCCCTTCTCTTTCGCCATGAACTTTTTGGAAGATAAACTCAGTGTCGGGGCTTCTGTCAAAGCCCGGGTTCGGGCTGGGGTGGATCGGGAATTCAGCATGGAGGATATTGAATCCTTCCAAACGAGCGGCACGGATACCGATTCAAAGAAAATTGATGACTATGTTCTGAGCGGAGTTGGCTATGGAGCGGACCTGGGGATGCTCTTTACGCCCACCAAAACTATGGAGCCCACTATTGGAATCAGCATCACCGATTTTGGTGGAACACCTTATACCAAGATGGATGTCGGCGGTGAATCCCTGGGCAATCCTCCAGCGTCTCTGCCCAGCGTTAACGTTGGTTTTAGCCTGAAACCGATTCAAAAAGACAAGCTTTATGTCCTGACATCTATGGACATGCATGCGATTAACCAACCCTACTCCTTCTCCAAAAAAATGAACTTCGGCAGCGAGTTTGGTTATGGCAGCATCATTAAACTGCAGGCTGGCCTTTATCAGGGATATTTGACTGGCGGCTTTCAGTTTGATGTCGGCCTGATCAACTTGCGTTTGATCACCTATTCCGAAGAACTTGGAGCTGTTGCCGGTTTCCAAGAGGATCGCCGCTATGCGGCCCAGATCAAACTTTTGCTCTAGAGCCAGGTCAACTCCAACTGCTTTCATAGAGGACTACGAGCATGTTCAGCCAAGCACACGACCCAATCAAGGTTTCCACCTATATCCTGGCCTTGGTCTTATCATCGAACGGTATGGCAAAAGGCTTGGATCAGCTCCAGGCCGAACCCGACAAGCCTGCAGATAAAACTTTAACGACCCCCACTTCTACGACAACTCCAACGAGTGACACTGTTCCCGGCGCTAACACTCTGCAACCTGCCGTGCAAACTCAAGCGCCAGGACCAGTCGCGCCAGCCACCGGAGACGTCGAACGGATGTATCTTGCATCTAGCTTTTCGTTGATCAATCTTAGCGCTGACAAGGGAGATTGGGCTTCCGGCGCCATGGCTGATCTTGAGGCTGGCTATCGATTTATGACTCTCATGCAGAAATTTGATCTTTTTGGCACCTTTCGCTATCGCCCCGTTGAGATCACTGTCAAAGCAGATCAACGGGAATATCGCGGTATCGTCGAGTCTTATCTCTTCGGTGCAAAAGGTCGTATGGCCATCAATAGCAAATTGGCCATCAATGCCTCAGCGGAGCTGGGCGCCTCTCAGACTCATCTCAATTCCATCGACACTCTTCCCAACGTGGACCAAAGCCTTGAGAAATCCGGGGTTGATCTCAGCCTTGGCGGTGGGGTATCGTATCTTGTCCTGGATAAATTGGCCGTCGGAACCAGGGTAGCCCTCGGAACCGGAGCCTTCAAGACCATCCAATTCGGCTTTGATCTTCGATTTTTGCTCTGAGCTGTGATCGGAGAGCAAGGCTTTAAGCAAGCCCATGGATCCCAATGAAAATAAGCCCTCCTGGAATCACTAGAACAGTCTTTGCTTGGTACGGGCTTGGGATCCTAAGTCTCTTCCTTTCTTTTCTGCAAAGCTGCCGAATGGAACAGCCCACCGGAGAAGTCTTAGTGCGGGCCCCAAATCCGGGCACCTACGAAATATATCGCATAGAATCCGAAGAACCTCTGCAATTTGTGTCTGAACAGATTGGCCAATACAACCAGCCTTTGAAGCTGACTCCCGGCCGATACCTCATCCTTGCCGACTGCAGTTATGAGACACTCACAGTCCTCCCCCAACAAACCCAGACCTTGATTGCTCATCAGGTTTTGTTTAATCCACCTGTCGTTCCCAATAATGACGATAACTTTTCCATCCAATGCAATCGCTTTACGAAAACCAAATCTCGACAGCATCTCCACAATCGATACACCCTGAATATTCTGCATGGATCGCGCGATCTTTTGGTCGGCATGATTCCCATGTCCATTGATTTTAGTAAGATTAGCGACCGAGAAAGCCCGCAAATTCTCAGCTACAATTTGTCTGGCATCAAAATCGCTTCATTTGAAAATATGAAGCCATCTACTAGTTTTTTTGTGTCTCCTGCCGATGGCTTACTGTCTATCACCGAAACCCAAGAATTTGGTCACTGGCAGTTTCTGCTGAAAGGTCGTTACCGGGTGGAAGTCAATGGCACTAAGATGGACGTCGATCTTGGGGAAGGGCAGCAGTACCTGATTCAACCGGCTTTTCTGCGCATCGGGGTTTCGGGTAGCGTGGATATTCATGCCGCATCAAGCATTTCTGGAACGCCTTCATTTGTAGAGTTAAACCAGGGACACTGGCTGGATTTAAATGAAACCTATCCGGTTCTGCCTGGCGATGCTCTGTTGAAACTGAACGGCTCCCTTCAACAGCATAGTGTGCTACTTACCGAAGGTCAGCTGACCGATAAGAGGGTGCGATCTGTGCTAGTCGATTTGGATTGCTCGGCCTGGGATTGGACCTGTCTCGGCAGTCGTGAAATCTTTCTTTACGAGACTGAAAAAACCTATCCTTTTGCCGAAGGAACTTCCGATGTGCCTCTCCTTTTCTTTGAAGAAGATGTCTGGCTGAGTATCCAAGGTTCTCGAGATATTCGTTACAAAATCCCAGCTAATGCCCAGGACACTCGGCTCAAGATCGGATTTTTAAAGCTGACTCCCCAGCAGCTCCATCGTCCTGGACAGGTCACAGATCTTTCCCGTATCGAAGCCGCTGGGGCGCCTTTGACAGGCCATTCCCTGGATCTTCCTTTGGATGGAGAAGTGCTGATGCCTTTGGTTGTGGGGCGATACTACTTAGCCCAATACAATGCTCTGGCGACAGCGGATTGGGATCGCCGCATCAGCAAACAGGCCGTTCAGATTCAAGCCCAAGAAACGATTGAGATGCCCTATTATGTTTACGTTTCGGAAAAGAAACTGAAACAAATTCGTGAACTTCAGGCCAAAAATCGTCAGCAGCAGATACAAAAGAAGTTTAAGCTGATGCAGAGCCGCTTCCGTCCTGTTGTTCCCACCTCTGTGGAATGATGACTTCAGACCTGAGCACTCCGATCCCGAGCCGCTTTCAGCAACTGCCGGGCATGGGTCAAACTCGAATTCGTGACCTGATCACCCGACAAAAGCCTAGCGATTTCCTCTTCGCTCGATTTCCGATTGAGCTTGAGTATCTGCGATTCCGTTGTTTCGCCTTTTTGGGCCTTTTGTACTAGAAAATGGGCATCACCATAGGCTGCCACTTGCGGTAAATGGGAAATACAAATCACCTGAAAGCTGCTGGAAAGTTCTTTCAATTTTTTACCGACTATGTGTGCTGTATGACCCGAAATGCCCGTATCTATTTCATCGAAAACCATCACGCAGGTGTTGGCTCCCATGGCTAAAGCCTTTTTGAAGCCCAGCATGATACGAGAAATTTCACCACCTGATGCGACCTTGGCCAGGGGTTTCAAGCTATCGCCCGGATTAGCTGACAGTAAAAACTGACCACGCTCGCGGCCTTGTTTAGATGTTTCCGAAAGAATCTGCGCACAGGAAATCCAATCTCCTGCCAGTCCCGCATCGATGTCACCGATACCCAGCTCAGGAACTGTGTTCTGCACCGCTTGGAAATCGAAGTCTATTTTTGCCCCCTTCATGTTCAAATCATGAAGTTCCCCAGCGACCGCATCCACAGCCCTTCTGGCTGCTTCTTTGCGAGCCAGGGTCAGTTTATGAGCATACTGATTGGCTTCCTCAAGCAGTTTACGGACTTTATGCAGCGACTCGGCCATAGCCTCGGGGCCTTGCTGGACGAAAGAAAGCTCTTTTTCTAAACGTTGGTATTCTTCCATCATTTCTTCAACACCACGAACGCCTAGCTTACGGAGGAGGGATTGATAGCCTGCCAATCGACTTTGCAGACTTTCCATTTCGTCTTCATCCAAACTTCGACGCGAGGCTGCCCGACCTAAAATATAGCTGAGTTCATCAAGAGCTCCGGCGAGGTCATGGACCTGGGCAAGACTAGCCTGGAGGCCGAATTCTGTTAGCTGCTCGGCAGGCTGCTCCAAAAGTCTTTGTAGTTCCTGCAAAGCAGAACTCAGGGCCCGTCCGTTATAGCCTTCATCACAGATTCTTTGAGCCTGATCGAGAACCTTTTGTTCACTCAGAATACGCCCGGATTCTTCACAGAGATTTATGGTCTTTTCGTAGTCTTCGAGACTCGGGTCGAATTTCGCCAATTCGTCAAACCGAAACTGAAGGTAGTCCTGCTCCCGTCGGCGGGTTTGAAATTGTTCCAGTCGACGCCGCAGGTCTTGTAGAATCTGTCCTGCCTGCTGCATAGCTCCTTGGACTAAGGTTTTCAAACTCTGGTCCACGACAAATTCATCGATGTAATCCATATGCGTATGCGGATCCAGCATCCGATGATTTTCATGCTGACCGTAGATATCGATGAGCGTGTGTCCCAGTTCCTTGAGCAGTGACAGGGTGATGGGCTGATCGTTGACCCAGGCTTGAGAACGGCCTTTTTGGGCTATTTCCCGGCGAACGATGAGTTCTGTGAGTTCTTGATCATCATGCCAGATGCCATGAGTTTCCAAGAGTTCGATGCAATGATGATTTTTAGGCAGCAGAAAGGCCGCCGAGACATGGGCTCGAGGAAAACCGCGGCGAATCACATCCGGATCGGCTTTGGCCCCCAAAAGGATGTGGAGACCCTTGATCAATATGGATTTACCAGCTCCGGTTTCACCCGTAATGACATTGAGCTGCGGGGAAAATTCAATGTGGAGTTCTTCGATAATGGCAAGACCGCGGATCGATAACTGAGTGATCATCAAGGCACTCCGTAGAGAGGAGGACGGATAAGCTTCTCAATGTCTCCAAGCGACCACGCGTTGGCAAGAGACATCTACATTTGTATGGATAATTTTTAAAGAAGCAGCACGGCTGCTTTGAAGGACTAAGCATGGAGCCATCGACGGGAGTCGAACCCACGACCTGCTGATTACGAATCAGCTGCTCTACCAACTGAGCTACGATGGCCTTAAAAGCTTAAGCAAACAATGCGCCTTGAGGCGCTCTGCTCGAACTCTTCTATTGTGCTCAGAAACAAGACTAAGAATAAAGGAAAAAATGGCGTCCCCAAGGGGATTCGAACCCCTGTCGCCGCCGTGAAAGGGCGGTGTCCTGGGCCAACTAGACGATGGGGACCAGGTAGAAAAAAGTGAGCCCTGCTGGATTCGAACCAGCGACCCGCACATTAAAAGTGTGCTGCTCTACCAACTGAGCTAAGAGCCCGTTCACTTCCTAACGCCTTGCGTTGGGAGTTAACTATCTACAGTCGCACGATTTTTGTGTCAACTTATTTTTCCATATAATTGCCGCCTCAGTGAGATTGATTTTTAGACCGGTTTCTCATAGTATGGGCCCACCTACGTAGAGTCAGCCTTTTGTTCGAGAGAAAGTAAGCGCCACATGACCATCATCAAAAGAAACCGCGTAACCACAAATAGCGATCTGATATCGGCTATTGAGAAATTGTGTCCACTCTTGGAGCGACAAAAGGAATTTGACGCGGTCACCGACCTCCGCAAGGCTGCCGATCAACTTCGCAGCGCCGCGGAAAATACTCCGGTTTGGAAGGAAGCAATCGATTCGATCGTCGATGCTTTCGAAGGTGATCACGAGTTAATGGCTTATACCCTACAGCGTGACACCGATCAGTGGACTGAAGTCGAAGAACTTTCGCAAGTCAGCTCCCGGGTTCTCAGTTTAGCGAGACGACTGGCTCACTGAGAGTTTTTGCACAGTGATAGATTCATTCCGTCAAATGGAGGATGTCCGTATGGATGTTTTTTCATTGTTACCTTTTGCCGGAATCTTGTTATAATTTTCACCATATACGCTGCAGCTCGCCCCTCGGGCGCCAGCAGTCGCAGTTCACGATGTCAGCCTTCACGACTCGTCTGCGGTGCGTGTCATCTCTCATTTCACAGTAGGGTGCTGCCATTAGTACGACACAAGCGAATTATAAGCCAAGTGCCTTGAAGTTGGATTACTTCCTCTATTCCTGCTTCGAATACGAGCAGACTTGCAAAGCCTTGCCTGGCAAAGCTACGGGCCCCCAAAGATGGCCAAATGTCGTAGCTCTCCTGGAAGGGGAGCGGGATAATTTTCGGGATCTAGGGGATCTCGGCAAGCAAATCGATACCTGTTTGCGCTGGTATGTCGAACAATTTCCGGCTCTGGCAACCGATCGCAGTATGACCATGGAAAATATTGGTAATTTAACCGCTCCATCGGTCTATTTCTGTCTGGATATGAAAATTCTTGCTGCCGCTGATAGCCAGAACACAGCCGACGCTCTGCAGGCCACCGACAACAATGCTATCTGGGAAATAGTGGATGCCCACCTAGATCAGCATATTCCCAACTTCACATCCCATTTCAAAACCTACCTCCGCTGGGTCTTCGTCAAGACTGAGGAGCAGCATTGGGATGTTGGCAGCCGCCCTCCAGTCGGCCGTTATGCGCCGTTTCAAAGACGGGGTCGTCCTGGAGATAGTAAAGGTGGTCCTCGTCGTAGCAGTGGCAATAGCCAGGGCGGACGTCCTCCGCATCAGGGTGGACGAGATCGTCAGGAAAGAAGTGGTGGCGGACAAGACCGTGACAATAAAGCGCGCGGGCCTCGTCGGGATGCAGCGCCAAGCCGGAATGGTCATGCCGATCAAGAAAAAGCAGCCCTTGAAGCCGTTCGCAATGCCGTAGACCAATTGCGCGACAATCCTAATCTGGCTGAAATCAAACTCGATCCATCGAATAGCTTTTTCCGTCGTCTCCAGCACAAAAGAGCTGTAGCCGAAGGTTTCCATTCTTTTTCCACGGGCGAAGGCATGCAGCGTTCCGTCGTTGTGACTCGCGAGAAGCAGGAACAAGAGGATAATCCATGACCTCGGTCGTTTGTATAACAGGGGCCTCATCAGGAATTGGCGAATCCCTGGCGTTGGTTTATGCAGAACATGGTTGCCATCTGGTTCTCGGTGCACGCCGTTTGCAGAAACTGCAAGGCCTTGAAAGTATTCTCAAGGAAAAAGGTGCCGCTTCGGTCCTTTCTCTTCCTCTCGATGTTCGATCCGACGAGTCCGTCAAAACCTGGGTCCAGACGGCAATGCAACATCACGACAGATTGGACGTTATAGTCAACAATGCAGGATTGGTCATTGGCCTCGAGCCTGTGGAAACAGGCCGCGTTGACGACTGGGAAACCATACTCGAAACCAATGTTTTGGGTGTCATGCGCGTGACCAAAGCGATCATTCCGATTATGAAAAATCAGAATCAAGGACACATCGTGATGATCGGCTCGATTGCAGGTCATCAGGTTTATGAAAACGGCGGCGCCTATTGCGCCAGCAAGTTTGGTGTTCGGGCTCTAACGGGTGTTTTGAAGCATGAATTAAATGGCACCGGTATTCGGGTTTCAACGGTCGATCCGGGAATGGTGGACACCGAGTTTTCCATTGTTCGTTTTCGAGGCGACAGTGATAAAGCACGACAGGTTTATAAGGGATTAATCCCCTTAAGTGGTCGGGATATTGCCGAGTGCGTTGTGTTTATGACCTCTCGTCCTCAGCATGTGAACATCGACAGCATTGTTGTCATGCCTACGGCGCAGGCCAGCGTTTACAAGGTTCACCGCGAGCCTTAGCCAAAGCATCCATTTATCGCAGAGGGATCACCTTCTGCTCAATGCGACCGAAAATACTTTTTCCCGACTCATCGAACATTTCAATCGCTACGCGATCGCCATGCTGCAGAAATGCAGTTTTAGCGGCACCGTTGTCAATCTGTTCGATCATGCGCTTTTCAGCCAGACAAGATGAACCTCGACGGCGATCCTCATTGGAGACCGTACCACTGCCAAGTATCGTACCGGCGGTATAGGCCCTTGTTTTGGTAAGATGAGCGATCAGATCGTAAAAAGAAAAATGCATTTCGGGACCAGCATCCGGATCACCGAAAAGTTCGCCATTGAACCAGGTCTTGAGTGGCCTGTGAATACGACCCTCTTGCCAGGCTGTCCCCAGCTCATCCGGCGTGACAGCAAATGGTGAAAATGCCGACGCAGGCTTGGATTGAAAAAAACCAAAACCCTTCGCCAACTCATTCGGAATTAAATTTCGTAAGGACACATCGTTGACCAGCATCACGAGACGCACATAGGCAGATGCTTTATCACTGCTTACACCCTGCGGGGTATCGCCGAGCACAACAGCTACTTCCGATTCAAAATCACAGCCCCAAGCTGGATCGGCAAGCGGGATGTCATCCCTGGGACCGAGAAAAATTCCCGATCCACCCTGATAAATCAAAGGATCTGTGCGCAAGGTTTCCGGTGGTTCTGCGCCGCGCGCTTTACGGACTAACACGACATGATTGATATATGCGGAGGCATCGATCCACTCATAGGCACGAGGGAGCGGTGAACGCCAGTTTTGATCGCTCGACTTGGATCCCAACTCGGAATCGCTTTCCAGCATCTCCGCCAGCTTTTGCAGATGGGGCAGCGCCTCGGCCCAATGATCCAAAGCATCCTGCAGTGTGTTCACTTCGGGGCCTGCAGGTAAACAGCGCTGCAGATCCCGACTGACGACCATGAGTTCCCCATCGCGTGTTTCATTTTCGCGTGTGCCGAATTTCATGCCAAGCCCCCTTCAAAAGACTAGTCTTTCAAACCCACAGTATGCTTGAGCGCCTGAATCTCTTGAGAACTTAACTGTCGGTATTCACCGGGCTTGAGACTCTCCGGAAGATGCAGGTCACCATAGCTATAACGCATGAGTCGAACGACTTTGTTATCAAGATGTTCAAAAAGA
Organism: Oligoflexus sp.; assembly: GCA_041737755.1. GTDB lineage: Bacteria > Bdellovibrionota_B > Oligoflexia > Oligoflexales > Oligoflexaceae > Oligoflexus. The sequence continues at coordinate 4,080 of JBGSRE010000247.1, read as the reverse complement.
CGTCGAACCAAACGATTCCGCCCCTCGCGGACCGTGATCATATACCAGGCGCCGCGGCTTTGTCCCATCTCCGTGCTCTGGATAAACTGCAAATCCGCACCTTGGGTGGGGCCATCTTCAAGGACGACGCCACGACGGATCTGCGACTCATCTTCGGCAGTGAGACGTTTTTGCACAAGGACCTGGTAAGTTCGCGGGACTTTAAAACTCGGGTGAGTCAGGCGATGCACGAGCTCACCATCATTGGAAAGAAGCAGAAGCCCTTCAGTGCGGTAATCAAGACGACCGACGGGATAAAGAAGAAATTTTACCTGGCGCAGGGCCGGCAATTCAAAAATTGTCGTTTTGCCGTCCTCACGCGCGCGGCTCGTGAGGCATAAATCAGGCTTATTGAGCATCCAATAGACCAGGGGCGGCCTTTCGGAAACAAGACGTCCGTCTACCATGACCTGGTCGCTGTCAGGATCAATCCGGGTCCCGAGTTCCTTCACGATCTTGCCGTTGATCGAGATCCGTCCCTCCGTCAGCATCCTCTCCGCTTCCCGGCGCGACGCTAGGCCGAGTTGGGAGAGCCACTTCTGTATCCGAATCATGTTGTCGTCGCTCATCGTCGTCAAAACCTTTCGCATCATGTCGGGCGCCGGCGCGCGGCTTCTCCGCTGCTGCTTTCGGTTCGTCCCCTTGCCATTCCAGGTGCTCTCTTACCTGAAAATCGGCGTCCATGTCAGCAAAATCACCGGACCCCACGCTTTCCAGCAATCCTTCTGACAGGGAAGGGTCATCCTGCTCAGGATCGCTCATAAATTCATCGACATCGACTTCTTCCCCAAGCTCCAGACGGCTTTCCGCCTCGGCCATAGTTTCAGGGGCCGGCTGAAAGGCGGACAAGGGAGGCAAGTCATCCAGGCTATTGATCCGGAAAACACGCAGGAATTCCGGACTTGTACCGAACATCATCGGTCGGCCTGAATCCTCTTTGCGGCCGACACAGCTGATCAATTCCCGGTCCAAAAGATTTTTGATGATACTGCCGGCATCGACGCCGCGAATCGCCTCGATATCAGCTCGAGTCACTGGTTGCCGATAAGCAATAATAGACAAGGTCTCCAAAGCCGCACGCGACAAAGGTCGCTGCCTAGAGGAAAACATTCTCTCCATCAGGGGAGCGGCAGCAGGCACAGTTCGAAACTGGAAGCCCACCCCCTTGTCATGCTCGAGCCGGAATCCACCGTTGCGCTCCCGATAAAGTCGCAGCAAATTCTGGATAACTCTTTCGATTTCAAGGCTTTCGGGTTGCCCGTTTTCGTCCTGGATGAGTTCGCCGATTTCCTGCACCGAAAAAGGCTTTGGTGCTGCAAAAAGAATGGCTTCAATCTGACCTTCAAGAGTCAGGGCCTCGTCCCAGCGCATCAACCCATCACGGGCCGCAAGTTCATCCAATGATTGAGCGCCCTCAAGGACTAGCTTGGGTCCGCCGACATCGTCAGCCTTAAGGGTCGGAGTCTCCGACTCTACCAGCTCGTCTTCAGGAGTTAGTTCGTCCAGCTCGTCTTGTGGTTTATCGTTATCCAAAATTACTCTCCTGAGATTTCCTGAGCCTCGACCAGTAGCGGCTTCGCTGGAGACTCCCACTGCAAAGGCAATTGTGAGGCATCGAGATCACTGCGATAGAGCCATAGGGGACCATTTAAGGCCTCCTGGTGAACCTTCAGCTGGCCGCTCTTACAAAGCTCCAGGGCCGCAAGGATATAGACCACCAGCTCGTATCGAGATTGAAAGGTTTTATAAAAACCCTGAAACAGAGCGAAATTCACGTTATCCATAATTCGCGCCAGCTCGGTGATCTTCTCTTCAACAGTCACCATGTGAGTCTTGGCCTCGACTTTGGCCAGCGGTTTCCGAGCAGCCAAATCGCGGAGCATTTGCTCGTAAAGGACCACCAGGGCGGCAGTATCCCCAATCAATGGAGCTTCAATCGCTTCGTATAAAGGAGTGAGGCGCTGCCATTCCATTGACGAACGAATTTGCACGCCAAACTTCGGCTTCATCGATAAGTGTTCAGCGGCCTTTTTGAAGGTCTCGTATTGAAGGAGTCGTTCCTGCAGATTATAGCGGGGATCGTCTTCGCTCAGAAGACCCGACTCGTCCGGGTTCTCCTGCCCAGGAAGCAGCATTTTGGTTTTAATTTCGATCAGCGTTGCCGCCATCTCGATAAATTCCCCGGCATCTGCTAAGTCATCGTAACGCAGAATACGCAGGTAAGCCAAATACTGCTGGGTTAGCTTAAAAATATCGATATTAAAAATATCGATCTCGCTCACCCGGATAAGGTGAAGCAGGAGATCGAGAGGCCCCTCGAATTGCTCAAGTTTAAGGTAATACTGTGTCGTCATGCCTTGAATTCCTGGCGCATCTGCAAGCCGGTTCTAAACAATCTGGAGATTCTAGCGAAAAGCTGAGACTTTGGATAGCACCGCTAATGGACCGGCTTTCCGCCTGCATTTGTGGGTTTACAGGAAACCCACGGGCTGGCATAAGCTGCAGATCCGAGAGGTTGACATGGAAACGTTGGATTTTGACAACCCATCCGCACTTCAGAAGTCGCCGTCTTGGACGGCTAGACAGCTGTTTCATGGCGTCCTCTCAAGATCAACGACCACTCCCTGTCCAATGCCTTTGGCTACGCAAGCCGTTTACGCTAGCTATGGCACCAACGCCCTGCTACCGATTGAGTTTTTTAAATATCATGCTGACGATCTATGTCGATACCTTTCCGCACCGACTGCCCGGAGCTTTCTTTCCAGCGGCACAACCCGCGCCGACCGCTCGCAGAGCCACTTCACTGCATCTGGTCTGCAGCTTTATCGGAAATTTGCGCTCGAAACCTTTCAAGCTGTGCTGGCTTATTTTTTTCCAAAACCTTTAGCTGTCAAAGGCTGGAGTCTTATCCCTCCGGTCCATGACTGGCCCGATTCGAGTCTTGCACAAATGGTCGGCTGGCTTGCGGAAGAGCAGGAACTGAGCTACTGGAATGGACTTGGACCGGCTCCTGAAGAACCCGTTTGGGTTTTTGGAACCGCTTTTCATTTTGTCAATCTAGCAGACGATGGAGTTCGTCTGCAACTTCCCAAGGGCAGCGTCGTCATCGAAACAGGCGGAACCAAGGGTCGTTCTCGATCGGTGACTCGCGAAGAGCTGTATCAGTTGATCGAAGCCAGCCTGGGGATTCCCAGAAATCGAATCATCAGTGAATACGGCATGTGTGAACTGGCAAGTCAGGCCTATGACTTTGTCGAAAATCCAGATGGACCCGAGCTTAAACTCGAAGAACGGTGGTTTCGATTTCCATTTTTTACGAGCGTATCTATCATGGATCGCTTGAGCCGGCCCAAAGCCACCGGCACGGGGACGCTCGTCATTCAAGATAAATTGCGCACCGATTACCCCTGGCCAATCCGTACCGAAGACATGGCCTGCGTGAGAGAAGACGGTGCCTTTCAGCTGCTCGGCCGAGTACCCCTAAGCCCCTTGAAAGGGTGTTCGATGCTGGCAGAACAGATCAGCAACGGCTCCCCCGTGATGGACTGTTTAGACCTGCAAACGCATCAATCAAACGTGAGCATAAAAGAAAGTTCCAAAGCGATTCATGAGATCGCACAAAATCTGCTTCATGACGAGGATTTTTGGAAACTCTGGCTGGCCGAATTGGGCAACGCGACAGCTGTTGCTTGGCTGCGGGAGGATCTCGAGCGAAGCCTGCCCAAAGACCCGGCTTCCTGGGAGCGCGCAGCTGTCACTGCACAAGGCGATCGCTGTCCTCCACGTTGGCTTATTATTCCACCAGACAGTCATAGCTATGCCTGGGTTTATCCTTTGTTTCTCGGTAGCGTCATGGGCTTGGAACTGCATATTCGAGGCAGCGTGCAGGATCCTTTGCTAGGCCTTGTTCGAGAGCGTCTGAGCCGCTCGGGCAAGATTCATCTCTCTGGGATTCCCAGAAAAGAATCGGCGCTGATGCAAGCGGTTGCTTCTCTCCGTGTCAGGATAATCAAGCCCATCCGATTATGTCGTGGTAATGTA
>JBGSRE010000243.1:0-3990 GCA_041737755.1 Oligoflexus sp. | reverse complement strand
ACCGATAAAAATACTCGCGCCAATGCTGACAAAACCAGCCGCCGGGGTGATAGCAACAAGTCCAACCACAGCACCGATACAGGCACCGATCGCAGAGGGTTTACGGCCCTTCAGCATATCGAAGAAAACCCATGCAAGTGCCGCTGCAGCAGAAGCTGTGTTGGTCGTAGCAAAAGCTTGCGCCGCTTGTTCCGTTGCACCCAAAGCCGAGCCTGCATTAAAGCCGAACCAACCGAACCAGAGCATACCCGTACCGAGAATAATAAAAGGAATATTTGCGGGTTTATGCGCTTCGCCGTCAAGATCCTTCCGACGACCGAGCATCAGTGCGCCTGCCAGAGCTGCAAATCCTGCTGACATGTGAACGACAGTTCCCCCAGCAAAATCGAGCACACCCATGGTGCGCAAAAAGCCGTTAGGATGCCAGGTCCAATGGGCGAGTGGAGCGTAGATACAAACGATGAAGAGAGAAATGAAGAGCATGTAGCTGGTGAAGCGAACCCGTTCGGCAAAAGATCCGGTGATAAGGGCTGGCGTGATAACGGCAAATTTCAACTGGAACATAGCGAAGAGAATGAGCGGAATGGTCGGTGAAAGATCCGGATTGGTGGCGCCTGTCACACCCTTGAACATGAAGAAAGTGGCGGGATTGCCGATAAAGCCACCGATCGAATCACCAAAGGCAAGGCTAAAGCCGACGACGATCCAGATAAGGCTGACTAGGCCCATTGAAATAAAGCTTTGCAGCATGGTCGAGATCACATTCCGCGAGCGAACCATTCCACCGTAAAAGAACGAAAGACCCGGTGTCATGAAGAGAACAAGAGCGGAAGCACAAAGCATCCATGCAACATCGGCTGGGTTGATCGGACCTCCTGGATTAAGAGGTGCTGATGCTGGCATAAGCGCCGCAAACAGACTTAAAACGATTAATAGTAGCAGAGGGACCGACGGAAACTTCATGCAGGTTCTCCTTATTGCGCTTTTCGAGTCGCAGATTTGTTCAAGCTGCCCTCTCTAAAGCACAACACGTACCACTTCCAAAATTCACAGTTATGATCATTTATTACAGTGTGTTATGCTTATGAGTGGAATTGTAAAAGAGAAATAAAGGCAACATTATGGTGGGAAATGATTCGAGCAGCCAGCGCTTTGGTAGGATTGAAACCGCTGGGCTGCTCGGGATATGGGCTTGGGATCAACTGTGGGTTGCCGCCTTATGAGCGTGCTTTTCTTTCCAGCCACGCCAGACTTCGATCACGATCGGCATGACCGATAGACCAATGATGGCAAAGATCACAATGTGAAACTTGTCTTTCACCTGGGGTATGTTGCCGAAGTAAAAACCAGCTATGAGAAAAATCCCAACCCAAGCCACAGCTCCCACGATATTGTAGGCGAGGAAGCGCGGATAATGCATCCTGCCAATACCCGCCACGAACGGCGCGAAAGTCCTGACAATAGGGGCAAAGCGGGCAATGATAATCGCCTTGCCGCCATGCTTTGCATAAAACGATTGGGCCTGCATAAGGTGCTTCTTGTTCAGGAGTATGCCCGTATCCTGAGAGAAAACTCTCGGCCCAAAATACTTGCCAATCGTGTAATTCACAGCGTCACCGATGATGGCCGCAGCTGTCAGCAAGCCCAGCAAGAGGGGCAGACTGAGATAAGCGTTGTCGACGGCCGTCATCGCACCCAGGGCAAAGAGAAAAGAATCGCCGGGCAGAAAGGGAGTCACCACCAGGCCTGTTTCGGCAAAGATCACGAGAAATACCAAAAGATAAATCATGGGACCGAAATCGGTGATCCAGTTATTAAGATAGAGATCCATGTGCAAGATCATATCAACGAAATGCTTAAACCATTCCAACAAGATGTCCATAGGCCTCGCTTTCCAACTCATCAAAGAAAAAAGCAGTTTACCATGAAGAGCGGACCTCCTTCGAGGGTTCACTCTGACATCGCTTGAATTCTGAAGCGAACAGCTGATCTGAACATCTGGTTTCTTGAGGGGAATTGCACTAGACTGAGGCGGGAAAGGACCTTGCGATAGTCTGCCATGGCGCCTTTTCGAATTCACCCGAAGCAGGTTGTGCGATGCTCGAATCTCGATGGCAAGCCTTTTCCAGCTCGATCTTTTCTAAAATGTCAGAGTTGGCGGCTGCTCATAAATCTGTGAATCTGGCTCAGGGATTTCCCGACTTCGATGGCCCTGAACTCATCAAAGAGGCGGCCATTGCTGCCATTCGTGGGAATTTTAATCAGTATGCACCCAGTATTGGCCTCGGTGAATTGCGCCAGCATCTGGTGCAAAGACAAACCACCCAGTATGGCCTGAGCTACGATGTCGCTCAGGAAGTCACGGTGTTTTCCGGTGCCACAGAGGCAATCTTCTGCACTATCCTCGGCCTGTGTGAACCCGGTGATGAAGTTGTCACTTTTGAACCTTTCTTTGACTGCTATCCAGCAGCAGTAGCTATGGCTGGCGCCGTTTTGAAAACCTGTCCGCTGGAAGCCCCGCACTGGACCTTGGATTTCGCCAAACTGCGGCAGCTGCTGACGAGCAAAACAAAGTTGCTGATCCTGAATAGTCCCCACAATCCGAGCGGCAAAGTCTTCACCCAGAACGAACTGCAAGAGTTGGCTCACATCGCTCAAGAGTTCAACCTGATCGTGCTCACCGATGAAGTCTATGAAGAGCTTATTTTTGCTCCAGCCAAGCATATTCCCTTGGCAACCATTCCCGGCATGAAGGAGCGAACCGTAACGATTTCATCGACGGCCAAAACTTTTAGCTTTACCGGATGGAAAGTCGGCTTTGCTTTCGCTACGGTGAAACTGAGCGAATTGATTCGCATTCCCCATCAATACACCGTGTTTTGTTCGGCCACTCCTCTGCAAGCAGGCATGGCCGCGGCCTATACCTTGGGTGATGACTACTATATCGATTTTCGTCAGCAATATACCGAACGTCGCGATTGTCTTTTGGCAATCCTGAACCGTCACGGATTTTCCTGTCAAGCACCGGAAGGCACCTATTTCATCATGGCCGACTATCGTGCGATTCGCGATATTCCAGATTTTGAATTTGCGGTTTGGCTGACTCAGGAAGTGGGTGTGGCCTGTCTGCCCGTTTCGAGTTTTTACAAAAATGCGGAGCAAGCTGCCGAGCAGCATCGATTGGTACGCTTTGCTTTTTGTAAAGAAATGGCCACTTTGAATGAAGCAGCGCAGAGATTTGCTGATCGCCTGCCTCAGGCTTTAGCAGCCTGTGCGATAGATCCTTCACACTCAATCGGACAATAGCATGTCTCTAACGGCTTCTTTTCTAGCGCTCATGCTCTTTACTTTTCCTTTCGGACCGGCGATTCAAAATTTCGGTATGCTGCTGGCTTTTATGATCGCCCTCGTGTTTTTGATCAAACGAAAAATCAATCCGCCCTTGCCACCGAAAGGGGCCATGCGCTGGGCTGCTATCAGTATCCTCAGCATGCTCGTCCTTAATGTCATCAGCACGCTCATCAATCCCGACAATCACGATCAAGAATCACTTCACTACTTCCTAGGCTATCTGCCGATTGTCGTGCTGCCTTGGATCGCTGGATCGTTACCACCACTGGAAACCGCCCATAGACACAAAATAGAAAATATTTTTGCCATCGTGGTTTTAGTCTGGGGTGTCTTGAGCCTGACCCAGGTTTACTGGCCTTGGCGCTGGATCGGATCAATGCCGGTGCTGGGAGGCACACCGCGTGCGCAAGGCTTTTATTCTCATCCTCTGACTCTTGCTTATGCTGCATTGCTGCTGTGGCCCTATGCGATTCTCCGTTTGTTGCATAGACCACGGGCTTGGCAGGGCTGGCTTTTGAGTGTTGGTACACTGTTGATGCTGATCTATTCCATGTCCCGAACCGCCCAGGCTTTGGCAGCTCTCTTGGTATTGGGCAATATTTTTTGGCTTTTTTCCGGTCGCCGTCGTTGGCAGGCTTT
>JBGSRE010000222.1:0-4352 GCA_041737755.1 Oligoflexus sp. | reverse complement strand
GACTGCCTGGGGCCTTTCTTTGGCCTACGTCAGCAATCAAAGCGGCATCGAATTGCAATTCACCATCGCTGATGATCTCAGGAAACTTGGCTTTGAAAATGGCCGCTGCATCGGCCATTTTTTGCGCATGAGGATGAGTGGCTGAGCCCTTTGTGGAAAAGGACAAAAACGCCAGCACAGGTTTATCTGAAGGGAACAGAGCTTGAAAGGTTTCGACAGTACCTTTGGCAATATCCACCAATTGCTCGGCAGTGGGATCGACCACCACACCGCAATCAGCAAACATATAATGAAGTTTGGGGCCTTCACTGGGCTCGCGAACCATGGCGAAGGAACCGCTTAAAGTTTGAATGCCAGGCGATAAACCGACGCCACGCAGTGCCGAGCGAATCACTTCAGCTGTGGTGGCGACACAGCCGGCAACCACGGCATCGATGGTCCCTTCCGATAGGAGGTAGGCTGCCTGATCTAAGGGCGATTGGGCAATGTGATCGAGTTCTTCCGTCGTCAGAGTTTTGCCTCGAGCTCGGGCTCGACCCGCAAAATGCTCGGCAGTTTTTTTCATGAGCTCTTGATCCGAAGGCCTTGCCCAATGCAAGGCTTGGCGGTATCCGCTCAAGGCGATGCCGTTCTGCTTCGCGATGTCAAAGATATGATCTGGCTCACCAAAGAGTTGAATATAGCGAGCCGACCCAAAGCTAAGAAGATGATGCGCAGCGTCGAGGACCCTGGGGTCTGTGCTTTCCGGTAAAGCCAGACTACGTCCAGCATTTCGCGCTTCTTGCCTTAATTTTCGAACAAATGCCGAAGCTTCCGCCTTCATAGGGCCTCCTAGTGAAACAGCTTAAACCTTACTTCTTGAGTCATTTACAGGCTCGGATGGGTGAAGTCCAGGGCTGTATAAAGTTTTCCTACCTGAAATGACTGAAGTTTTTATTAGAGTAGCGAAAGGGGGTTTATCACTCAACTTTTCATTTTTAGGTCCGATAGGTTAAATGATTGACGTAGTATGGGTTGAATGAATTGCCATGGAAGTGCCTTTAGATGATACTGATCGCGACAAAACATACTGAATTAGCTAAGAAGCTCAACGCGGATCTTGCCCAGCGCGGAGTTAAGGCTAAGTCTATTCAGCTCAGCGATCCTAACTTCCTTCGCGAATGCTATCATCCCGAAGTCACCGCAGTTGTTACTGATGATGAGGCTCCAGGGATCCCCCGGGAAGCTAACTTGGATATTTTTAATGCTTTGGGCCGGCGGGTTTCTGTGCTGGTCATCCGTGACAAACGATTTGATGAAGAAAATCAGGTTCGTGAAACGGACAGCTTCACCGATCATGTCACAATTCTTACCAAAGATCAGTATGACGATATTCTGTCGACGGCCAGCTTCTTTTCAGGCAGCCCGACCGAAGGTCTTAAGGCTCGCAGTACGGTCATTCCTTTCTACAACCCACAGATTCCCATCACCATGTTGAAAACTTTTGGTGGTTTGGGTATTTTGACTTTAGATGCCTCGGGGTTCAATAAAATCTCGGTCGACTATGGAATCGATGTCTACAATAAAATGAAAAGAGTTCTGCACGATGTCCTCTTTAATCTCTGGGGCGTTCAGGGCTGCATTAGGGAAAGCGATGTTCTCTGTCGAAGATCGGTCACAAGTAATACCTATTTGATTTTTATGAATCGTTCGCGTGAAACTGGTGGCCTGCCCTATCCGGGAGCTTTGGAAAAAGTTGCTGATCGATTGACCAATACGATCAACAACGCCATGTGGCAGGAGCTCTTTGCCCCAAGAAATCAAAAGTCAATTCCCGATTGTGTTCAGTCTATTCCGCTCCTTGGAGTGGGCTTCTTTGGTGTGCTTAACAATCCTTGTATCGATGTGCATGAAATATTAGACAATGGACTGGAAGCCAGCAAGCAGATGGCACAGGCTCAATTAAAGCGTGGTCGCGAGCGACAACGCGAGTTGATGCAGACGCTGATTCAGTCGGATGACCTGCTTACGGCTCACTACCAGGCAGTCTTTTATCTGCAAAATATCGATCATGATACAGTGAAAAAAGCTGCCGAACAGAAAAGTATTGCGCCCCTCTCGCAGCATATTTTTGGTTTTGAGTCCTTAATTCGAGTCAATCAGGAAGCTGTTGCGAGTCATAACAGTTTCGATAGTGGCATCGACTCCAAGCATCTTCGGCCTGATGTCCTTTTCTCTCTGGCGAAATACACGAATGTGGCATTGGAATTGGATCAAGCTTGCATGAAGCATGCCGCGAAGCATGCGGTTCTACTGCCAGGTACTTTGATGGTCAACATTCTGCCACGTAATCTCTATTACATTGATCGATTGAAACTTCACTTTGAAGAGATACCCCATTGCATGTTTGAGGTTTCCGAGTCGGAAGCTATCAATAACCTCGACCTCATGCTGAAATCCAGAGATCATCTGGAACGTCATAACATGGGCATTGCGGCGGATGATTTTGGCCTCTGGCTGGGTATTCCCTAGAGAACTGCTCAGGCTGCGAGATTGTGATGGTTCTAGAGTCTTGCAAGAAAAACTTAAAAGCATCAACCCTAGCAACGGCAGATTGAGATAAAGCTTCATGCGACGTCCTTTTTTACGAGGAAAAGTGAGTGCAGCAGCCTTAAGGAGGCTCTTTTGAAAAAGACCCTCTCGATAGGGCTCTGCAGGTTCCAACTCGATGCAAGTCGACCCCTTTAAAATACCACAGGATGGCGGTAAAAGAATGCCGAGCTTCGGACTGGAGGAATATTCACTTTGGGCTGAACCGGGCTCTGTTGCATCGACCGACTGTAAGAGTACCATCGGGCAAATTACTTCGGGAATAGCCCTTTGCAATGAAGGGTGCAAAGGGTCAGGTAGGAACTCCGAAAACGATTCAAGTGTCGAGCAAAAGCTTGTTTTCTCCCGCTTTGACCTGAATCGTTTTGCTACGCTGCGAGAGCAGCTTATATTCCGGTTCGAGGATATTATCGACAAAGATAAACTCAGCCGTCGCTGCCGTTTCCGTAAAGCTTGCGATCAAAAATCCGCGGTCCTTCAGATTGGTGTAACGCAGATCCTGAATCAAAGCGACCAACTGCTGTTCGGTCGAGAGCACAGCGTCCGCGGCAATATTCAAGTACTCCTCAAGGCCGGGTGAGTTCACCGAACTCGTAGCGAACTCCACACCGCAAGCCTCATTATTTTGATCGACCAGATCATTGGCCCAAGCGTTGTGACTATCGCCGGCGAGCACAACGAGATTGCAGTTATTCTCTTTGGCGATTCTCAGGAGATTCTGCCGTTCCCATTCGAAGCCGTCCCAAGCATCAAGGTTATAAGGCAATGGAGGCAGGGCCAAGAGTGGCCGCTTTGCGGTCAGAAAAATCAAGTCCTCTTCCGATATGCTTAAACCTTTGGCAACCATGCTTGCCAGGGCCACGAGTCGGGACAATTCGGGAAGCGTGATCTGCTGGGTCGCCAAGGCTCCGGGCAGATACATGCGGCCCATGATAACCTGCTGCCCCAGCACCTGCCACCTGGTGTTGTTTTGGGCAAGCTGTGATTCAAGCCACTGCCTTTGCTCTTCTCCGAGAAGACTGCGATTGCTGTCGCCGAGGTCTTGCTGAAATCTGCTAACATCGAATCCACTGCTGGAAAAATAATCTCGAAAGTCGATCGGTCCGTCGCGACCAATGATACGTGTATCCAGCATGTGCAAGGCAAGCAAACGACCGAAGGTAAAAGTCCGGTATATGATCGTATCATCGCCAGGAGTGAAGGGTCGGATGGGCATCCATTCGCTGTAGGCTTGCAGAGCATGCTTCTTTCTCGCTTCGTATGAACCCTCGTCCGGCTGATGATTTTCTGCCCCTTCACGCCAGCTGTCATTGGCGATTTCATGATCGTCCCAGACGGCGATAAAGGGATGGTTTTGATGAAGAGCTAAGAGATCCGGATCTGTCCGGTACTGAGCATAGCGCGTTCGATAGTCGCTGAGACTCAAAATTTCATTGGCCGGCAAAACCTCACGACCCATTTTTTTGGCGTTGGCTGAGGCATAGCCTCCCGGGGCATACTCATAAATGTAGTCGCCCAAGTGCACAACAGCATCGATATCGATGCGCCCAGCAATTTCCCGATAAACATGAAAGCGACCGGCTGGATAGTTAGAACAAGAAACGACAGCAAGCTTGACTTTTTCAGCAGACGCATCGGCTAAAGTTCGTGTTTTGCCGACCGGAGAGTAGCCATTGAGCGAGCGAAAGCGATAGTAATAATGAGTTCCCGCTTGCAGACCGGCAGCATCGATTTTGATGGTAAAGTCACGCTCAGCAGATGTC
>JBGSRE010000220.1:0-6649 GCA_041737755.1 Oligoflexus sp. | reverse complement strand
ATTGATATCGACCTTCGCCCTGATCTTCGATTTCCAAAATATTTTTTTGGCTTAAACGAAGACTCGATTTCGGATTAAGCTTCAACTGCCGAACATCACCAATATCGAGGTCCCAACGCCGAGGCTCGAGGCTTGCTCCTAACAGGCAAGGAATCCAAATAAAGAGCAACACGACTATGATTTTAGTCATAGGTAATTCCCGATGAGGACGGGGGCGTTTGGACCGATCTTTTGCCACTACAAAATCCAAATTTTTCGCTATCGGCGGTCAAGGCCAGCTTTTTTTGGAGAGCCTCTTCCAATCGGGGCGCCCAGACCAGCGCCGTTGGCCAGAGCACATAGGTCTCACCATTTTTTCCCGGTGCCCGCCAGAGTCCTAGCTCATCATCGACCGTTCGACACCACAGCTCACCCTGCCGATGCAGAATTCTAAGCTTTTGCTGCGGCTGGAGAGCTTTGCCATCGGCTGCAACCCGATGCATTCGAGACAGGGGAATCATGATTTTTCCCGATGGAATGGCGATGATTTGCCCGCCACTTCGCACGAGCAAAGTCCCCAAAATAAAGGCCAGCCCATGGCTTAAAAGAGGAGGCCAGCCCAAGAGGCTCAATTGCATCGGAAGTTTATTCCAGCAGCGGCGCAACCATAACGAGAAACGATGTAACATAATGCTTCTGCATCCTTGTCCTGTTGATTGTAAGCAGCAAAATCAATTCGAGGTGGCGGCGCCGGGAAAACCCTAGCCCAAGCCGAGAATTCCGTCTCTTCTAAAGACCTACCTTCTGCTCCCAAATCAAGTGGAGCATAGGCTTCCGTCATCTTCTGACTCATAGAACGGCTGAGCAGCCAAAGCCCCAGATGGAGGGCCATGAGAAAAGCCAGAAGCAAAACGAGTTCGATGCTTCCCTCTTCTCTCATGACCCAGCCTCTTCATAGTGAACAACCCAGTTCGGATAGTCTTCATCCAGAAGAGGGTTGCTCTCCTGATGCAGGCTGATCCCCAAGGGGCCTTCCTGCAGACAAGTTTCTGGATTCAGCAGGCGACCATAGGCCTGCCATTGTTCAATGAAATTGGGTATTTCGTTTTCCACATCCTGTTCAGCATCGCCCGCACAGCCCCTTTTACGCCAGGTTGTCACGGCACTTTGTAAATTCTCACTCATCGCTGCAAATCGGCCACACAAAGCCATCTGATAGTCGTCTTGAAAGGCCTTTTTTAATTGGCCAGCAGCCTCTTGGATGTGATTTAAACCCAGCAAAAGCTGAAGCATCGCGCCGAGCAACAAACAGCAGCTGATCATTTGCACCAATCTCGTCCCCTCCCTTGGCCGGATACTGCCTGCTTGGATTTTTCAAGGCCAGTGACAGGAAATTCTGCTAAGATGTCCTTGCCTAGTCGGACCAAAACCCATGGACACTTTATGAATCGAAAATTTTTGATTCTGCCCATCCTCTTTATCGGGACCTGCTGCATGACAAAAGGCACCAAAGAGTCTTCCCCTTTGCCGGATGCCAAGAGGAGCAAACCTGAAGTTCTTTTGCAAAAAATCGTTGGAAGATTGCCCGAAGATAAAGCCGCAGGGCAGATCTTAGACTGCCAAGTCACCAGCAGCGATGTTGCTGATCCTGGCCAAGTGAAAGCCCTGCTCCTCGAGCTGGAAAAAGTTGAATTGACCGAAGCTTACTTGTTCCGAGCCGCGGATCCATCGATTGAACTTTATGGCTTCATAGGGGAGAAGAAGTTTTTGATCTTTGAATATGCTTCGTCGCGGAAGTATCCCAAGCCCAACGATCAGCAGGGTTTGAAAAATACGGCAGCAGAACAGCTGATTAAAATCGCTGACGGCAAGTGCCCAACGAAGACTCAGGGAACTTAAAACATGAAAGCAGAGATTCTGGCCGCACTGAGTGTGCTGCTTCTTATGAGTTGCCGCACCTCAAGACCTCAGGTTGAAGTCATGGATGAAAACGCAGCTTCAAAACCCGCAAGTGATGACTATCTGCGGGTCGATACTACGATGGTCAGCAGCTTGACCGTTACCGCTATTAGTCTGCCTGCATCCAGGCAGAACTATGATCGATTGGTCTTGTTTTTGAGGCAAGTAGGATCGACTGTCGAGGAATTCAAGCAGTCCCCTTATGTCCCCGGACAAACGATTAAGATCAAAGCTTATACCAACTATGAATTGGTCGTCAGTGCCTGGCAGAGTGATGAGGAAATCTATTCCAGTCGTTTCTGCAGTCCTCCGCAAAAATTCTATGCGGAATTAGGCCGCAATATGCTGACGGCTTCGCTCTGTTTGAAAAACTAAGTTTCGAAAGATATGAGATCTCGAAAATTTGAAAGCATGTGTGAAACTGGCTTAAATTGACTTGCAGGAGACCACAATGTACAGCAGACACCTTTTCCTCATCTGTCTCCTACTCAGTGCTTGCCGCACAACAGTTGAAAGCAAAGATCTCGCTGCAGTTCCAAAATCTGCATCTGCTCAGTCAGATGTGGTCTTGCAAAAGATTGTCGGCCGACTATCGGAGAATTCCAATACTACTCAGATTTATGAATGTGAAATCTTGGCCAAAGATCTCACAGATGCTGATCATGTGAAAGGCCTCATCGAAAAACTAGAAAACACAGAACTAGTGCGAGCTTACTTATTCGTCGCAATCAATCCGTCGATAGAAATATACGCTTTCAAAGGCGACAAACAAATCCTCATCTACGAAGGCGCTTCCGCTCGTCTCTATCCAACCCCCAATGACAAAAGTGGAACGGTAAACATTGAAGCCGACGAACTTATAAAAATAGCCCATGAAAAATGCCCAACTCCAAAAGAAAAATATTAAAAAATTCTTCTCGTTGAGCATTTTCCGCTAAATGTCGCGCTTTAGGCGAGTTTAACTTTTTAACTCATGCAGCAGAGCCGTGTATCCCTGCCGATAACTCGGATAAATAAACTTATAGCCTGCACTTAGAATTTTACTATTTCGAATCCGCTTATTGCCGCGATGAGAAATCATCGTCAAATCATCGGTCCGAAGAATCGCCTCTGGATTCTGGCCCAACTGCTGCGCCATCCATCGAATGACTTCATTGCGATCCGCTGACTCCGAATCCACTCCGTTATATATCTGCCGAGTCGCTGCGCTCTTCAAAGTATGCAAAATCATGCCAACGCAATCGTCTCGATGGATGCGATTGCTATAGAGCCCACCTTTCGAGTAAATCCGTTCGGCACCTTCTTTCACTCGGCGCAGGAAATAGGTTCGACCAGGACCATAAATGCCGCCCATGCGGAGGATCGTATAGTCATCAGGACCTTCGATAAGGTCTCTTTCACCGCTGACCATGAACCGCGAAGGTCCTTGATGTACGAGATCAGGATTGTTTTCATCAACCCAGCCACCCTGATGTTCAGCATAGACGGAAGTACTGGAAATATAGATCAATCGTCGATATCCCCCGCTAGCCTTGGTCGCTTTCACCAGATTATTTAAACCCTGCTGATAGATCTGCCGGTAGCTGTCTTCACTGTGACCATCGGCTGCCGCACAGTAAACGATGTCATCGATCGGCGGCAGTTCACCAAAGGTTTCCGGCTTCAGCAGATCAGCTTGGATCAGTTCCGCACCCGCCATCGGTACCGCACTGCGCCTCAGCATAAAAACTCGATACTGACCTTCCGCACGAATACGCGCTGCCAGGGCTTGCCCAAGGTAGCCGGCGCCGGCGATGAGGATATGAGGCTGCGTCATCTCAATTGCTCTTTTCCGTCTCTGTTCTGAATTTTTTGAGAACGTATTTCAATTCACCCGTGGATTTATAAAGACAGCCGCTATTGGCTGTTTGCAGTTCGCCTTCACTGCAATAGCTGGTCAATAATCGGGAACCCAGATTTTTGGATTGGGCTTCCAACCATTTCTGACAGGCATTGACCGCTTCCTTTTCCGAAGATTTGGAGCAGAACACTTTTATTTCTGATTTATCCTGCTCTTCGACCACTTCAGTCTTGGAGCTACTACCGGCGAACGCAAGGCCGGTTAACCAAAAGAAGCCAAAACAGGTCAATAGACGCTTGTTCATGAGGGACCTCCAGCCGTGTTTGTCTCAAGGCACATCCTGTGCTAAAGAAAACTCCTCGAAGCGCTACTGCGTTCATGGAGGTTTGCTTGTCCAGGACACCTGATCTTATCAAACTCGAACCTGCTCTGCCATGGCTCTCCGAGCAGGGAAGTGCTGGATTTGTGCAGTCTCTTGGACGGGATCGGCTGCATTTACAGCCCACTCCAGGGAGCCGTGATGGCGCGAATTTGAAACGCATCACTGTGAGTTTGAGTGATGGCCCGTCTTTCACCTTCCATGGCGTCTGCACAGCGGCCGAAGCGGAATGGGTTTTCGTCGTCAAGGATGCCGATCAAAGCCGCCTTCTCGACATGATGGGCCAACTGCGCAAGGATCAACATATCGAAATATGTCGGAATAAGGATGTCGAGGCCAGTGACCGTTTCACTGGCTTTAGCCGCCTTAGCTTTCGCCCAGAAGCTTTGCCCCTCATGGACGAAGCGGATATTGATCTGCATCGCGAATTTCTCGGTCGCACGTTTAGCGCGCCACTGCTGATCACAGGTATGACGGGTGGCATTCATAAGGGCGCAGAGATCAATCGTCGCCTCGCCAAAGCCGCAGCCCAGATGAATATTCCTATGGGCGTGGGATCACAGCGAATTGCGCTGGATAACCCGGAATACGCACCGATCTTCAAAGTGAAACAGCATGCACCCGGGCTTTTTTTGATCGGTAATATCGGAATGGCTCAGCTCACCGGACCCGATGCCCTCAGCATCTGCGAGAAGGCCGTGAGTATGATCGATGCCGATGCTTTGGCTGTGCATTTCAATCTGGTGCAGGAGCTTGTACAGGTTGAAGGAGATCGTCGATTTTCTGGTCTTTTCAAAGGTTTGGAACGTATTTGCCGAAATTTGCCAGTCCCCGTTATCGCCAAAGAAGTCGGCTCTGGCATGACTCCCGCAACCGTGCAGAGATTGCTGGATCTGGGTTTTGCAACGGTGGATATCGGCGGCAAAGGCGGCACATCTTGGTCGCATATTGAAGGTCTCCGCAGTCGCAGTGAACTAACCCAGGAATTGGGCGTCAGTTTTCGGGATTGGGGTATTCCCACAGCTTATAGCGTATCGGCCGTTCACCAAGCTTTTCCTCACTTGCCTTTAATTGCCACCGGCGGCATCCGCGATGGTATAACAGCCGCTAAAGCTGTTGGCCTGGGCGCTCGCATGGTTGGTATCGGTTTGCCACTGCTTCGTGCGGCCCTGGAAAATGAAGAGGCTCCTCTGGCTGTGCTCGAATCCTTTCGCCAGGGATTAAAACTGACCTTGATGGCTACAGGTTGCGCCCGTCTCGATGAACTCTCCCGTCATCTCATGCTTGGACATCCTTTGGAAAGGGAGTTTGAAGCTCGCCTGATGCAGCGCTCTCGCCCGCTCGAGACCTAGCCTTCATGAAGGCTGCCCTGCAGCCCTTTATAGCGAAGCCGTAAAGCCGATGAGACCGCTCGTAATCATTGTCGATAAAGGGTTCCCAGCATGCTTACCTGGATGTTTGAGACGGTTCAAGAAAACTTGAACTGGGCCTAGCTTTCAGGCATTCTGAGGACGCTTCCTTTAAGATGGCTGACTCTGACCCTCCAGTGGAAACGAAACTATGACCGGTGAAAATCGCAATCTGTTTCAGAATCGCTACCAAACGACGCAAACACCCGTATCCTCTCGCTTGCCAGGCTTTTATGAACTGCCTATCGGCCAGCGGCGCGAGATTGTAATGGGCATGGGTCGCTTGAATCGCAACGACAGTGCCATACTTGGTGATTTTGGCAGTCTCAGTGCCGAATTGGTGGATGTCTTTATCGAAAACGGAGTGGGGACCTTTGCGCTGCCCCTCGGTATCGCGACCAATTTCCTCATCAATGGTCAGGATGTTCTGGTGCCTATGGCCGTGGAAGAATCCAGCGTCGTTGCTGCTGCCAGCCATGGCGCCAAGCTCGCGCGAGCGAGTGGTGGGTTTCAGACCAGCAGCACGGCCCCAATCGGCACCGGCCAAGTGCAGGTTTTTTTACGCAGCCCTTGCGATTTTGAAAGTATCCTCAGTGCGCAGCGAGCTGATCTCATCGCCTACGCGAATGAGGGACATCATCGACTGCTCGCTCGTGGCGGCGGTGCTCAAAACATTTCCTGGCGTTACATTGAGCCACTGAAATCATTGGTTCTCTACATTGATATCGACACCCGCGACGCCATGGGTGCGAATATGATCAATACCATGTGCGAACGTCTCGGCAAACGCATGCAGGAACTCCTGCCCTGTGAAGTGGGACTGCGGATCCTCACCAATCTCTGTGACAAACGCATTGCACGTGCGCATTGCCGGGTTCCCAAAGCCGCTCTCTCCAATCGAGAATTCAATGGCGCGGAAGTGGTCGATCGTATCGAGCAGGCTTATCTCTTTGCAGCGCATGATGTGTATCGCGCCACGACTCACAATAAAGGCGTCATGAATGGCATCGATCCGGTGGTCATCGCTACTGGCAATGATTGGCGAGCAGTAGAAGCAGGGGCTCATGCCTATAGCTGCCGCAC
>JBGSRE010000759.1:0-3766 GCA_041737755.1 Oligoflexus sp. | reverse complement strand
CTGCCAATCGTAATTACAAGCCCCGCCGCTATGTAGGCTTTAATCAGTTTAGTTTGAGTCCAAAGTGGCAGGACCAGGGTCAACTTTATTGGCTACTCCCAGACCTTAGCCAAGCTAAGGCGGGAGGCGATTTTACTGCTTACCTTCAAATAGCCGGTGTTAACGGCAATTTCGGTGCAACCGTGCCATTGAATTGCAAGGGGACTCCCGTGAAAAGTTTGGCCAGTGATACGATGAAATCGGCAAAGTCTGAAATCGCAAGCGCCAATCAAGTGATTCAAGATGATTTTGGCCTGACTCAGTTGAATTTGCTGGCCGATGAGAAACTGCTGAAGAAAGAGATCGAAACATCGGCAGATTCGACGGTCTCAGTTTCTAAAGCAACCCAGCAGGCTTTGGCTTTGATACTAGATGAGTACTCTTATGGCGAGGTTCCGCTCAATCTGGCCGCCCATGGATGGTCCGAAACTGTAGGGGAGCTGCTGAGTGTTCCGCTCACGCAGGAGCAAAAGCTGGCATCGACGCAGTTTCTTCGCCAGGAGTTGAATAATTCCCGTACTTCTCTTTCGCTTTTCCTGGGAGTGACTGTCAGAGGGCTAGTTTATCCACCTGAACAGGGTGAAAAATACGATAAGAACTGGATTTTCGTTCTCCGCATCCCTTCCTTGTCGGATCATATTTATTGGATTGTCGTTGATAAGAAGGGTGAAATCCCGCCATTTGTCTATGGCTTCAACTGAACGAAAAAGGATCTCCGAGTCGAGATCCTTTTTGCTTTTCATACTTCTGAAATAACCGGCTCCGCGGTTTCGGAATCAGGTGACTCAAGGTTTTGCATGCGGTAACCAACGCCCGGTTCTGTAATGATAAGTTTGGGCTTGTTGATATCCACTTCCAATTTTTGTCTCAGGTGACCGATATAAACCCGCAGATATTGAATATGTTCGACTGATTTTGGGCCCCAGACTTCGGTCAGGATTTGATTGTGAGTCAAGACTTTGCCGCGATGCTTAATCAAGCACTTCAAGAGTTCGTATTCAGTGACTGTGAGTCGAATCTCTTTGCCATCAAGTGAGACTTTGCGGGTTGCTAGATCCACAATCAATCCACCCGATGTGTACACGGGAGTTGCTAGACCAACTTGATGACTGCGCAAAGCCAATCGCAAACGGGCAAGCAATTCACCTAGCAAAAATGGTTTACGAATGTAGTCGTGAGCTCCTGAATCCAAAGCATTCACAATGCTTTCTTCATCATCGCGAACAGAAAGAACGATAATAGGCCCCTGATACCATTCCCGCAGCTGATACAGGACCTTTAATCCATCCAGATCCGGAAGACCTAAATCCAAAATTATCCCATCAGGGCTGTGCTGAATCGCCAACTGAATACCTTCTTCGCCGGTTCTTGCTTCAGTAACTTCATAGCCATGGGGGGCAAGCGCTAGACGAATGAAGCGGCGAATCTGGTTCTCATCATCGATTAAGAGCAGCTGTTGTTTTTTGCTCTGATTCATAGTGACTCCGATGAGTAGTATCGAATGCTAATGGGAAAAATCCTGCTTCTGGCAGGGTATATAAACTTTGAAAATCGCTCCGCCCTTGGGATGATTGCTCGCTTCAATACGGCCACCTTGGGCTTCAATAAATCCTTGGGCGATGGATAAACCTAAACCCAGTCCTCCCGGATTCTGCGGAGATCCCCGGTAAAATTTTTCGAAAACTTGACCTGGCTCATTTCCAGGCAGACCTGGACCATAATCCCGAATTGCAATAGTGGCAAATTCCCCGGCCGAACTAACAAAAATTTCGATCGCTCTATCCTTTGGCGTATACACCCAGGCATTGTGGATGATGTTAGCTAAAGCTTGATCAACCAAAACCGCGTCTACCCATATCTCAGGTATATCATTTTGAAAGTCTAACTGAATAGAGTGGGGATATCCTTCGAGCTCTAACCTTTGGAGAACCACTGCCATAATATCACGAGTATCATGGAGCTCGCGTTTCGGTTTTAGCATGCCTGAATCTATGCGAGACATATCCAAAAGATTCTCAACAACTCCGCGCAAGCGGATGGAAGCGGTCAGAATCTCGGATGCTAGGCTTTGCACCAGGAGCGGATCACGACTGGTGTGCTCGTCAATCAAAGCGCTTGAAGAGCCTGTTATAGCCACGAGAGGTGTTTTAAGTTCGTGGGACACTGAATTAAGGAGGGTCTTGTAGAGCTTCTGGGTCTGCTCCATAACTTCCAGCTTGCGAGATCCAGCATGAAAGTTCTCTCGTTCGATTGCTACAGCTATTTGATGGGAAAATGTTGCTGCTAATTGGAGCTTATCATTGGTTTCTGACAAAATCCGCGAATCCTCGATCAAGAGAATCCCCACCAGTCCTTCGCGGCCAATAAGCGGCATGTATGCCTTTCCCGTTGAAGTCTTTTGGATTGCGAAGTCTTTGGGTTGCTCCCCTTCCTCAAAGGCTCTTTGCAACTCCTGCAATTCGGCCTCACTCGGCTTGAAATCGCTCACTGAGAGCAGTTCCAATTGATTTTTTTTCCCTGCTTCCCCACGTGTAAAAAACAGCAGAGCTACGGATTCATTGAAGAGATCCCGCATGGCTGTGCAGCTTGTTTGGGCCACATCGTCCCGAGACTGGGCTTGGGCCAACTGTCGCGCTAGGATATAGAGCAAATGATTGGCTTCTTCCCGCCCCTTCAAAGTGGTGGCCTGACTTTTCAAGAGATTGACCAGCCCGCCTATACTCACCGCCGCGATAAACAGAGCAATAATAGTAGGCAGATCTTTGGGGTTCTGGGTGGAAAATGTAAAGACCGGTGGAAAGAGCCAGTAATAGTAGACGAGGATGAGCAGCAAGGCCAGACTGAAGAGAGTGATCCGAGCAAAGAACAAACCCGACACTGCGATAGCAATCATATAGAAGATGCCAACGGCGACGTGTCCAATGATCGGCTCAATCAAAGTGCCCAATAAAAAGACCAAAGCCAGAATGGGAACCGAAAGCTTCAGGTCATTCCAGGAAGGCTTAATCTTAAAGAGCTTTGGGATTTGCATAGGGAAAGCGACCTATAGGAACAAATGAAAAGAGCCTACCAAGTCGTGTCATTGTACATGACAAATACCTGACAGGCTCTTGGAAGTCTTGTACTTAAGGAGCAGGAAGGACTGCGCCACCGGTCGCCGGCGCGACAGGATCCGTCGTGATGGCGAAGTCAATGATCTCATTCTTGCGAACGATATCGATCAACTTCACAACCATTTCATAAGGAGTCTTGGCATCGGCGCTGATATTTGCTGCCAAATTCACTCCTGGCTTCTTCTCACGCTCGCTTTTGATTTTAGGCCCGACTTCATCAAAGCCGATTTGAGCGTCGTCCATCCAGAGTTTGCCTTCGCGGTCGATGGCAAACACCAGAGTTTTCTCATCCGGCTTCTGAGTTTGAGCTGATTCTGCTTCTGGCAGTTTCAGCTCAATCGCTTTGTTAGCGATGAAGGTAGCTGTCACCATGAAAATGATGAGCAGCACGAGCATAATATCGACCAACGGGGTCACGTTTATACCCGAGATCTCTTCGTCGTTGTTATCGAGTGCTCCACCAGCCATGTCCGTTATCCTTTCTTCGGCTTAACGAGTAATAATTTCCGGTCCCAAGCTTACTTTTTCTTGGAACTGAAATCTTCGCCCATACCTGCCATCAACGTACTTACCATGGCCTGCGCATCGGTTGCGATCACCTTGATTTGCCGTTG
>JBGSRE010000185.1:0-2262 GCA_041737755.1 Oligoflexus sp. | reverse complement strand
CTGCGGATGGGCATTCAGCACGCAGCGCGCTGCCGCTCGCTGGTGATCGCGAATAGTTCCAGTGCGGATTATCTGGGTTTTCGCATCCATCCCATGGCAGCAGGAGATTTGATTCTGGGGCAATTGCGCGGCAGACTGCACGAGGCGATACTCCAGCGCACGATCCCTCCATCCGTTATCAAGTCGCGTGGCGGCGAAATTCTCCTACAGTGGACGGCGATTCGACAACAGGAGCCGATGGCGATAGATGCCATTGCCAAACAGCTATTAGCGGCAGCGCGTTTTACGATTCGCGGGCAGATTCAAGCTCAGGACCTGCCTATTCTCTTTCTTTATGGCAGTATGGATGGTTTGGTCCCTACCTTTAACACGAAAAAAATGCAGGCTCTGGTTCCTGGTTCGCTGTTAAAAGTGATCAAAGGTGCCAGTCATGAAATCCAAATGGGCCATGAAACGCAGCTGACCAAAGCCCTCAAAGATTTTTGCCTCAGTGCTTCATAAGAAGCGTCAAACCATTGTAATTATTAAGTAAAAAAGTTCTTCCAGCCATAAGATTCAAGCTTTAGGCAGAAATGGTCGAAGTCCCAAGGGATGGGGGGTCTTATGCTTGAGAGGAAAGCCCGGACTATGACTCAGGAGTATTCCAAAAAGCCTTTAGAAGAATTGCTCGCTGCGGCCAAGGGCGGCGATCTGGAAGCCCAGATGGCTCTGGCTACGCTGCATGAATTGGGCTTGATACCGACTTCCAGTATGACCGAAGCGATGCGCTGGTATAGCAAAGCTGCTAAAAGCGGCGATCCCCTGGCAGCCCTCTTTCTAGGCGAAATTTACAAGCAGGGGACGAAAGAACTCACAGCAGATTCCAAAATGGCTGAATCCTATTTTCAATTGGCTGAAAAAGGTGGATTTCGTCAGCCGGAGGATCGACTTCGCGAAGTAGGTATCGTCTCGACCCGAACCATCCTCGTCGTCGAAGATTCGCAAACCCTCCGGGTATTGACCCGGACTCTTTTGAAAAACAGTGGCTATGAAGTGGTCGAAGCTGCTAATGCCGCCCAGGCTATTCGTTTTTTGCAGAGCGGTGCCCATGTTGATCTCATACTGAGCGATGTGGAAATGCCGAATATGGATGGCGTGGAAATGCTCGATGTAATTCGCAATCGTTTGAAGTTACGTGAATTGCCGGTGGTGATGGTGACATCAGTCCGGAAGGTTGAGGTACTGAAAAAAGCCAAACAGCTCGGTGTGCAGGGCTGGGTTCTCAAACCCTTCGAAAACGAAATCCTTTTGCAAATCGTCAAAAAAGCTATAGTGATCTAAGCCAGCCTTTAGCTGGCTATTTTTTGTGGCTTCGCTTCGGGAGCCGAGCCCATCCTGTCCTGAGTTCCCGCTTTATCAGCGAGCATATCCAAAGAATCCGCGACTTTTTTCGAGACCGACGGCAGGACCTCCGCCGGTTGGTTCCATTCGGTGGCTGAAAGGCTTGGAATAGGGTCTGGACGCTTGACTTTATCTTGAAAAATTTCCTGCAGATGGGCATCCAAGCCTGCCGAAGGCTTGATCTCGTGGCGAATCAGTTCTTTATTTTTTTGTTCCCCGTATTCAATGGCTGCAAGGTTTTGCCGAATGCTCTGCAGTGACTTTGCCCAGCCTTCATTGCGCTGATCGAGAAATTGCCGAATCTCTTCCGCCTGGTCCGTGCGGATTGCATTCCACACGTCTTTTTGCTGTTTGGGCAGCAGGTTGAGAGGCAGCGGTGCCACCGTTTCTGGCGAAGGTGGGTCGCCAGAAAGACCCATGGGCAAGGGCACCGTGGAACTGTGATCGGTATCGATCTGATAGCTCGGGTTAGGCACCAGGCGGCCGGCCAGCAATTGATATCCACGACTTTCGGCAGCGCCAGCCAAATGGCGATGGCGACTCTCTTCCAAACGCTTTTGATCGCCACGATCCAGCAGTACTTCACTCTGCCATTGGGATTGGAGTCGCTGCTGTTCGAGTTCCTTGGTCACGGAATGTCGATAGGCTTCCAATTCCAATTTGTGATCTTTGGTGAGTTGACGACCTGCCTCTTCATGCAGCTTAACCAAGGTCTGTTGCCCGCGTTCGAAGTCGATCGACTGCTGAATATTTTCAAACATATCTTTCTGGTTGGGGACGCGAATTTCAGTTTCAAAGGGATCCCGCAGCGACTCTTTAAACAGCTTGGGATAAAGCTCAGCCTGTTCCATGATGCCCTTGCGAATCAAAAGGCGAAAGCTG
>JBGSRE010000149.1:0-2482 GCA_041737755.1 Oligoflexus sp. | reverse complement strand
AGCCTTCTCAGCGAAGAGTACACCAATGACTCCCTAGCGAAGGAGGCCTTGCAAAATCGAGTCCGGGATTTCCTAGCCCATCATCGAGAAATTAGCAGCATCGGCCTCATTCATACCGATGGTCAGCCTCCCTGGCAAGGGCCAGCGGACCGTCGAGACGTGGATGATATTCTACAAAGAGCGGAGCTGCGCGAAGCCATGGCGCAAGCTGTTAAACAAACCAGCTTTGTGGTCAGTCAGGTGTTTCAAAGTTCTCATAACGAGAAAGCTTTTGCCGTTTTTGTACCGATCAAGGCCCGCTCCCCCATCGTGTTCTACTGCACGTTTTCTTTAGATAGGATGATCCGCAACACTATTCCAAGCTGGATCAATGAACGCTATGATATCAGCTTTGTCAATGCTGAAGGCCAAACTCTGGCCCGCGAATCGAACACCCAGACCCTTGATATCAATCTGGCAGAAGTTTCGGCGCCTATTTCTGCCGAACTTCAGCTTCGCCTTCGACTGCAACGCTATCAAGATGGCTATGATTGGCAGAATATTCTACTGATTGTTCTCAGCATCGGCGTCATCTTTGGGGTCGCTATCGCCATCAAAGAACTCAATGCCGACCGAAGCGATAAAAAGGAAGCCGCTCAAAGGATGCAGATTGCCCGCGATCTCGCCGAAAATGCCAACCGCACCAAAAGCGAGTTCGTAGCCAATGTCAGTCACGAGCTTCGCACGCCGCTGACCGCCATTATCGGCTATTCTGATCTCTTGATTCGCAGTTTACCTTCGCCGCTGCAGTTGGAGCAAAATCTTCAGGCTATCGCCCACAATGCACAGAACCTACTGCTTCTGATCAACGATCTGCTTGATCTGTCGAAAATGGAATCCGGCTTTCTGGAAATTCACAAGGAACCCATTCACCTTCCTGATTTTATTTCGGAGATCCTCATCAGTTGTACGCCGCTCGCGCAGCTAAAAGGTCTTTCCATTAGCATCGGCACATTGGGTTTTGTGCCCTATACGGTCGATACCGACTCCCTGCGTCTTAAACAGATCCTGATCAATGTCATAAGTAATGCCATCAAATTCAGTGAAAAGGGTGAGATCAAAGTTCGCATTCACTGCCAAAGAACTGCCGATCTTCGGTCGGGAACTCTTAGCTTTACGGTGCAAGACCATGGCATTGGCATTGCCCCACTGCAACAGAACAGAATATTTGAAGCCTTTACCCAAGCCGATGCAAAAATAGCCAAAACCTTTGGTGGAACTGGTCTCGGCCTGTCTGTTTCCCGGAAGCTAGCGCTGCTGCTCGATGGCGAACTCACTCTTTTGCAAAGTGAACTCGGCCAAGGCTCGACCTTTGCCTGTTATATTCCGATTCTTCTCCCTGCCGATAATGATGAAGAAGCCTGGTTCGACTTACCAAATATGGAGGCCCCTTCCCAAGCGTCGCTGCCGCAGCTGCCGATCGCTTCCATCCCTGGTCGGCGTATCCTGGTCGTGGAAGACAGCTTCGATAATCAAAGACTCCTGCGCGAGTATCTGGAGCGGGCCGGAGCAACGGTCGAACTCTGTGGGGATGGCGAAAGTGCAGTCGCACTCATCAGCAAAGATCCCCACTTCGACCTCATTCTGATGGATGTGCAACTGCCTTCGATCGATGGCTATGAAACAAGTCGCCAGCTCAGGCTTCTCGATTGCCGGATACCGATCATTGCCATCACGGCCCACACCTCGCAAGGGGAAGAACAGCGGTGTCTGGCTGCAGGTTGCCAGGCCTATCTTGCTAAGCCCTATGACCCCCCAAGGCTTATGGAAACTCTGCTGCGCCTGACACCTCAGCCGATAAAATGGTCTGTAGCAAGCCCCGAACCACCCGCTATTTTTTCGCGACTGGCTATGGATCAAAATCTTCAGGAAATTTTCCACGGCTTTCTGGAACGACTGCCCGATCGGCTGACAGCGATGGAACTCGCAGTGCAGAATGAAGATTGGCCTAAGCTTGTTCGACTCGCCCATACTCTCAAAGGGACTGCAGTAAATTTTGGCTACCCGGCCCTATCAGAAGCGGCTGGGGCATTGGAAACTCGTCTCAGCCAGAAATGCAGCAGCACTGAACTCTTGCAAATCTGCGCTGAAATGCGCCATATTATAAATCAAATGCTCCGAGGATTTGATGCCTCAGTTCGCGAGTAATTGCATAAAGTAAAGTGCTTTATCGGCCCTAAAATCAAGGTAGAACTCTATCCGATGGAAACCTCATCTCAAGAACTCGGCCGTATTCTGATCGTCGATGACGATTTTGATATTTTGCAATTGCTCCAGTCTTTGCTGGAGAAAGAGGGCTTTCGTGTCGAGACCTGTCAGACGATCAATGACATGAAGGCTAAGGTAGAGCAATTTTCCTATGACTGCGTACTGCTGGACCTTTTTCTAGAGGAGGATAATGCTGTTTCGGCCCTCCCCTATCTGGCCCGCGAGGCACCTTTTG
>JBGSRE010000748.1:0-5579 GCA_041737755.1 Oligoflexus sp. | reverse complement strand
TCTCTTCGTACATGCTGAAGGACTTTTGATCCTCTGCGCGGAGATTTAATTCATCACTGGCGGCTTCGATTTTGCGAAGTAAGGTTTCGTTTGTGAAAGGTTTTTCCAAGACATCAAAAGCGCCGTGACGGATCGCATCTGCTCCGGATTCGAATCCACCAAGAGATGTTGTAACAATGACAACTTCCAGAGGATTGCGCCGAAGGATGGCATCAACTAAATCCATGCCGTTGTAATTTCCGAGTCGGACATCAACGAGATAAATGGATCGCGAGGCAATGGTTTCTTTCTCTTGAAACTCTGCCGCGGTGCGATATGCTTCCACAAGATATCCGTTTTGTTTTATGATTTCATTCAAGGCACTCTGGACTAATTGATCGTCCTCGATGATTTTCACCGTAATAGGGTCTTCGAGTACTGTCATTGTAAGCTCCACGGTTCAGATTGATGCCAACAGGAAAAAAAATGGTTCTCAAACCCATCCATGAACAGTAAACCTATTTTTACTTTTATCATCTATCGCATGAAATGACTTTAAGTTCTGTTGTTTGCCACGTAGGTCTCGGCATGCATAGTATTATGCCATTCTCTTGTTTTTTTGACATTTACGGATATCCGCAAATCGACCAAGCACGGATAAATCGCAGCATTTTGCTTGTTACGTGAATGCTGATTTTTGCAAGAAAACTGCAGGAAATTAAGGGGATGAAGAAAGAATTATCGGCGAATAAAATAAACTTGATATCGCCATTCCCAGCTCATTATAAAAGACTTTTTGCTGAGTAAAAAAAATGCATGAGCTGTACAAAAAGACTTTTTCTAGTGCGGCATGCTGTAGCTCGACAGGTCTTTCGATCAGGAGTTGGCCACCGACCACAGCACTTTACGATGGACCATTTCCAGGAGAAATTCTTGCAGCTCCTTATCGGCTTCTGCCAACTTCCTCGGGGCCGCTGCGAAAGTTTCTAGACTTTGTTTTTGATCGGCGCTGATAGCCAATCGAAAGACCAAAGTTCTGGCCGCATTCTGAAATCGATATTCGATAAAATAGGCCTTGGCCTGGTGGTAGATCTCTTCGGCATTCTGCCGCTTATTTGCTACGAACAGCACATTCGGACTTAAAGTGAAGCTGGCGAGTGGCTGGTCCCAGAGGGCATCATGGGCAATGACACATTCTTGCCAGAGGGCCTCAAGGTCGATCGGCTCCCAATCGTCTTCGCCTTCGTCGAGTAACTTACTCTCTGGCGGTGGAACGAGCCGCAAAAGTGCCTGATCGAAGAGATGAGATTCGGCAATCACCTGCTGCTGTGCGATCGACCAGAGTTGATCCCGGTGTTTGACCACAACGGCAGCACAGGCTTGCAGCAAGGCCTTTTCTCGGCCCCAATAGGGACCCCAGATCCGCTTCAGGGCATCAGGATGCCAGCCAGCTTCGGCTGAAGCCTGATCGATGCTGGGTGCCAGCTCATCCATGGCGCGAAGCGAAGCCTCGAGATCGAAACCTATCTCTCGTAAAGCCCATTGCGCAAGACGCATTTCCACTTGGGTTCCTAGAGTTTGAATCTGACTCCAAAAAACACTGCCGGCACTGCCCTGATCTTTTTCGCAAAAGTAGGTCGAACAAACAGAATTGCGAAACACATGCACACGACAGTATCCAGTCGAGGGATCAAGCATCGGGCAGAGGACCTTTTGGCTTTTACCAAATTGATCGTGGAGCTGATCGCCTAAGAAGTCGAGCCATTGCCTGGGAGAGCTGTGCATGCCTTCGGGCAGGATCATGCCTCTTTGCAAAAGATCATCGACGGCGCGATTGCCTTCCTCCGTATGACAGGCAAGTCCGAGCAAGAAATTGCTCATCCTTGGATGATAGGTGCAGCAGCGATAGTCCACTCGCCAGTTCTCATAGCAAGACTTGGGACAGTTTGAACAATCAGCCTGCCGTTCGTCTGGAAAACGGAGTTGCATAAGAGTCGCTGGCATCATCGCCCGCCAGATTCCTGGGAATGTTTGGCTGCCCATGCGCAATGGCTGCAGCAGGGGGTCGGATGATGGGAGTGGCATGGTCAATCGATTGGGGATCTCTGAACTCATGTTGAGCTTTCCAGTTTGAATTCTTTAAAGAGCTGTTCCACTTTGTTCCTAGCCCAAGGCGTGCGACGTAGAAAAGTTAGACTCGACTTGATGCTGGGATTGCTTTGAAAACAACGAATGGGTACCTGCTGTCCCAGATATTCCCAGCCATAGTGCTGAACGAGTTCGGTCAGAAGGGCCTCTAGGGTTATGCCCTCCAAAGGATTCTTTGATCTAGTCTTATTCAAAAAGATAGTCCTTGCACGAGAGTGAGCAGGCCTTGCCACCGAAGGACTAGATATAAACGCAGGCGAAGGAATTTGCCAGTCTTGGGATAGAAATCTAAGTGTCTTGCACTACAGGTGACAACTTTTTAGCAAAGGCATCGATGGGGAAGAAGTTTGGTACGTACCTAGTGATTGGCAGCAGCGGCTCAGGAATTTTGAGCCTTTTTGGCTAAAATTTCAAACTGTCGATGTGGATCCAACCTAAGGGGTAAAACCAAGAGATGGCTCATGAGAGCGGCTTTCGTCGTAGTTGGTGTCCCCATGGTCGCCATTGGCAGAAAGTCGCCGGCGGCGAACTCAAACCTAAAGGCATAGGACTCTATATTAACGGGCGTGGCGGCGCAGCCGCGTGCGTGGACCGACAGGGGAGATCGACCTTCGAATTCAAGGAGAACAAATTTGGAGTTTCGCCGCCAAGATTTCCCCGAAATTCTAATCAAGTGTCCGCTGATGCCGCTGCGAATGGGTCGCCAATGCTAGAGGCTTCATCATATTTTCTTAATTATGACGGCGCTTTAGCTATTGTAGGAAATTCGCCTTTGTCAGGGTCAGACTAACATACTAAAGACGAAGGCAAATTGAATCATTCTAAATAGGTACTTGATTTAGGTCCTCTCGCAAGTCTGAGTACGAAAAGATCGCTCAAACGTTCAGATGAGAAGCAAAAGGCGTGGAATTTTCAAAAAGATGATAGTGAATAATTTGGCGTGTTACAGGAATTAGTGAGTTGAAAAATCGAATCTGTGCCTTAATCTCAGATTACAACAAGTCTGGATCAAGCCATAACTATGCTCCCTTTATGATTTGATTTTGGGAAGGAGATTCCCGAAAAATGGTAAGGCTCCGATGAGTCAGTAAGTACGATATTTAATTTGAAGCATAAATTGGGTATGAAAATAACCATTTATGGCTAAACAATCGCGATAGATAGCCTTATTGACATCCATTGTGTTGAGTGGCATAAAGTGTGCTCTTGCGGACTTGCCACGCACACCGATCGGAAGATCGCTTAAAACCGCCTAGCACCAGGATTGACCGGGTGACCTTTGGCAACAAATGAAATGAGGTTTACAATGGATTTGTCGCAAGCCTTGCTCTGTCTGATCACGTTTAACAACCCGACTCCTGCAACGACTGATTCCGCTATCGATCAGCCTCGTTCAGCCTGTGTTGAACAAACAGAACAGACTCAAAAGCCTAAATTTGATCTGCGGTATCATCAACAACGCGTCGGAGCACGCGGTGGGCCTATGGTCACTGGGGCTACTGAGCCGCTGTTTCTTGAGTAACCCTAATTAATGACTGTGCGGGCAGGCATTGTTCCGCCTTACACGGGATGGGGGCGTTAGCTCCCGGCCCTGATTACGATAATTTTCCTCTCTCTGCATTAGCTAATGTCTTTATTGTAGCCGAAGTGACTGTTCTGAAAAGCATTTAATGCATGCTATTATCCTAGCTACGAATTATTGCAACTACAGGACATAGGATAGCGGTGTGGTCCAATCAGACAAATACGAAATGTCACGTAATCTAGTGTTAGCCTATAGATCATGGGCCGAGGAAGTCAAAGTTAACTTGGCAAGGCCGGATAGTATTGTCTATATGGACGATTTGTCTAATGTCCCTAGAGAAAAGACTAAAGTTGACTGGAATAAAGAATTCGCCGCCGCTGTTGAAGCAAAGGAACTCTTCAATGAAGCGGAGCTGCTAAAGGTTCATCAGAGCATTGCATTTGCTGAGTATATGACCCTTCCACCTAGCAAGGATACCGTGCAAGCATGTGGTGGCGAATTCGGATTGATATCTGAATCGGAGATAAAGAAACTAAGCGACGAAATTTATGCGCTTCAAAATAATCTACATGCAGAGCAAATCGAGTCCATTCTATCGCCAAAAGATTTTGCTATTGACCTAGTGAATAGCGGTATGACCTTTCTTCAGGAAAAGATGCCTTGGCTGTATGGTATAACGACAAAGATATCCTATATCAATCCAGACAGCCCATTCGGAGCTCAGGTAATCACCGATCACAATGGTGACATCGTCTGCGAACTTCGAATTCCAGAAGTATTGAACCCGAAATTTATAGACACGCTAATTCACGAGTTTCTTGGGCACGTCTTGCATTTCACACAGTTAAAAAACAATGAAATTTTACAGCAATCCTGTCCCCACCTACTTTGTCTGACGCTTCATACGCACGAACCATTTTTTATCGAGGCAATTGCTCAACTACTTTCTTTGAAGATACTGCATAGCGATTGGCCACTTCTAGGTAAAGCCAAGGTTTTACTAGAAAATGCCAAGTTCAGAAAAAGTCTTGCTATCGTTTCGTTTGTGGTTTCCCAGATTCTTGAAGGGGGAATTTCGCAATCAGAAGCAGCGAAATTACACTGCTCATATTCGGGAGACAACTCAGAACAAGATCGTTTTGAAAAAGTTTATTCGCAAACGCTAAAAGACTTGTTTGTCACAAAAGTTCGACTGAATTATCATCAGTCAATTATGGCTGTTTATCCATTGCTGAGCCTTTCCGATGTGCATTTCTATGATGCGATGCGGCCATTGTTAAACAACTACTATACACCGGCAGCACTTCGCAGCTATGTGGACAAATGCCTTGGGTAAACTACTACTAGCATTCCTACTGTTTGGTACCCTAATGCTGCCTCCAACATTGTTCGGAGGCGATACCTTACTCGTAGGAACAATTTCGCGAAAGTCTTTGCATTTGGATGTCACATCTGTGGATGATGCGGAAACCGTGTTTATCTTTCGACAGGTATCACAACCACTCGTGGACTATAATGCTTCAGGACAAATTGTGCCGTCCATTGCAAAATACTGGACTGTATCTCGGGATATGAAAAGCTACGATTTTTTTATTCGGGATGATTTGCATTTTAGCGATGGAACTAAATTAACAGCACATGATGTTGCTTTCTCACTCAATATAGTGAAATCGTCGAACCTTAATCCACTTCGAATATACTTCGAACAAATTTATTCAATTCAAGTCATTTCTGAGAAAAAAGTCAGAATTTCGCTGAAAAAACCTTGGTCTGGGTTGATGCCAAGCATGGCATCTGGATTAGCTCCCATATTTTCCGCTGATGCATTTTCTAGGCACGTTGGGTTTATTGGAAGTGGGCCCTATATGCTGAAGGTCGATAACGAAAAATTCTTCTTGATTCAAAATAAGTATTACAAAGGCGTGTA
>JBGSRE010000142.1:0-6414 GCA_041737755.1 Oligoflexus sp. | reverse complement strand
GTGCCGTTGACGAAGGTGGCTCAACAACAATAACTTTTACATGATAGAAAGCATCTGAGCCTTCTTCTTTTTCTCCGTCTCCGCCTCCCTCAGTAACCCTGAATTCAGCGATAAGGGGCCTGCCTTCCTCACGAGTGGATTTTATCCAAACAGTTTGCAGATCAGGCGCTTGGTTATCCGTACTCTGACCGGATTCGCTTCCGCCACCACCACCAGATTCATTATCACATTTCTTATTATCAACTTGAGCCTGGTAAATGCCGGTATTCGCTTGCTCCCAAAACTTGGTCTGTGCCAGGAAACACATGATGGAACCAGCGCGCTCCACTGTTTCGAAGGCCTCATTGGAAACGCGTAGACGAACCTGGCGGTCTCCTTGAAGTTTAAAGGAGACTTCTTTGAGACCCGTCGCTGAAGCTGCATCAGCTCCTTTTAGAATGGTCACTTCGCCAGAAAGAAGCAATGAACCGGTGGCAGCAGTCACAAAGGCATTTTCATCAGGCTCAACCACGCCTGATGCCGCAGCAGTGCTGCTCTTACTTTTTTTCTTGCCGCACGAGAAAGCTATCGCCAACACACCTGTTGCGATTGCAAAATTTCGTATTGTAATTTTCACTCTCATCAAAAAACTCCTTGAATCATGAACGACGACACATGGGAAAGCTATCGCTTGTGACAGAATTTTCATGAATGCTTTTTGGGTAAGAGTTAATAGCCCGATCATTTCATTGCCTTGCGGCAAGAATACTGCTTGTGGAGGGGGGGTATTATTTTTGGCTGCTGGTCCAATTAAGGTTTTTGGATTATAAAGCGAGTGATGGGAATCAGCTCGAACTCAATCGAATCATACTAAGACACTCGTACATAAACCAGATATTGATTATGTCTCGATCGAGTTTAAAGATGAGGTTGAGGCTAAAACCGTTTTTCAAGATGGACTGATTGTCCGTTTTGACAAAAAGGCTCATGTTATTGGACTCGACATCACAGATTCTTCAGTGTTTTTTGGTAAACAGCTGCTGAGTCACTCGCTTGACCAATGCCTCGCGAGGCCTCATATAGGATTCCTATTACAGATTCAAAATGATGGCTGAGGGAGAAGGCGAGAGATCGAGAGCCTAACGCCCTCGACCATTCTCAACGAGGAATTACTTTGCGCAGGGTGTTGGTACAGTTCTGGTGATGCTCGAGAGGATCAAGTTGCCTTCTTCATCTGTTTGGGCAGGAGTGAAATTTTCGAAGCCATTGCTGATTTTGCAGAAAGGCAAGATAGCGTTTTGCGCTTCTACTTTTTGCAAGAATTCAGCATAGTTTGCCTGCAGAACTGTGCCGTTTCCATCGACGATGCGGCGGAAGCGGTAGGTGGATGGCAAAGTCAGGATGATGCTGTCACGGGCATATTCATTTTCGTCGACTTGTTTCATCGTGAAAGTCACGAACTTGGACGGATCGAGTTTGATGGTTGGGCCGTTTTTCAAAGGTTGGAAAGTGGGTGTGACGACTCCGTAGCTAAAGTCTTTGTTAAATTCGGCGACATACACCAGCTTTGTGCTGAGGACGAGATTGTAGAGCGAGAGACCGGCTAAGCTACCATGCCAGCTCCAAACACCTTCATCGTAAACAGGCAGGGCTCCGGTGTAGCCGACGACTTCGCCGTCTTCTAGAACTTCTTCCCACTTCACGCCAGCGAACGAAACCACTTCGTCTGCCAATGGGTTGCCATTCATCCACCACAGGCCCTGTAAATTTTCTGGTGTGCCTGTTGCATCGGTGCCAGGAACCATCCAAGAGATAACCTCGTCGTGATTGACGCTACGCAAGTCATAAGGCGAGAGGGGATTTGCTGAGGCTTGAACCGAACTAAACGCAAGAACGGCTAACGCAAGAGCTTTGAGTTTCATAAAAGGTCTCCTAATCCAAAAGGATAATCCTTCGTGGGAAGGGAGGAGTTAAAGCTTATTCTTGGACTTGTCAATTACTTAACGACTTGGCAATAAAATAGTGCAAAATCTAATTTTCAAGTTAATGAAAATATTAGAGTATTAAACATAATTAACAGGACTAATAGGTGAATGGGGCCTTGGTAATAGTACGAGGCTGCGATGATACCCGGTATACTCTGGCTGGCCGAGTTATTCCGTGCAGCAGACGGTGAGTCCTCCTCACCTTTTATTTCCCGCTGCAAACAGTCCACAGGCCACCCAACCAATCATCGGCTGCCTCATCAAACTCATCAGCACAGTTCACATCGCTCGTACTATCGCTGGCATGATTGCGATAGGAACAGGCGTCGTAATCCAAGCAGTCTTTGGTCCAGGCCGAGGGAGCATTCCATCCGCAATCGGCCCCACAGCGTCCCATGCAAGTATACTCATTCGACAGCTGCGTTCCGACCAGCAGATCTTCTGCAACATAGGCATGGGTTTGGGTATTCCATTCGGCTCGGACTTTTAGCCCTTTTTTGATACAGCGGGTGCCTTCGTTCAGCAGTTTCTTTTGGGGATAGCTGCGGCTTGGGAACTGGTAATGATCTGGTGCTTGCGAGAGGTAATCCAGTGCTGCAAAGCTGGCTTTCTGTTCCAGGGGCGAAGCCTGGTCGATGGATTTTATCTTGGCGAGGTCTTCTGCCGCTTGCGATAGAGCGATTTTTTCGGCGTGGCTCAGGGTGGATCCGCGACCATCAAAATTTTGCAAACCAGAGTCCGGATTCAAAACGATATCAAAGGTCTTGTCATTGACCCGAACCTGCAGCTTGATCGATTGGCCCGGGCCTAGGGATTTGGCTTCGTGCTCGATCCGCACGGTTTCATCATCGAGCTCATAGGTGAAGGATCCAGCCTTCTCGCTCAAGAGACTGCTCTTTTTGGGAAGCCCGCAAGCGCCGAGGACTATGACGAATGCTGTAAAAACTTTCATCGATTCATCCCCGCGACCGGCCCGTGCAGAATACCGTTAGTACTTTCATGCCAACCCTTTCGGCTCGGATTTTTGCTGGTGAATGAATGGTCGAAGGGAGGGCTAAGCCTATAAAAGGCTTTTGAACTTGCAGCCGATCGAGACTTGTTAAAGATTGCAGAGGCGAATACCGAGGCCTCGGGCTGCTTGGGATGATTTCAAGTCAATGAAATTCTTGTCGAAACTAGTAGCTTGCTAAAAGAGTTAGCTAGTAGCCGCTTTCACTCCTCTATTCCCTATGCTTAAAGATAATGATTATCGATCGTTAAAAGTAAATTTGAAATCCTGAAGAAAGTCGCCGATGGAGGATTTATATCTTTTGCAATGAATTGAATAGGGGAGACCATGGGAATAGCTTTGGCCGTAACGGTGCTTGTGGGGCTCATGGGAAGTAGCCTGACCTGGCTATGGTTCCGCATGTCAAATGAAAAGCATGCCGAATCCGAGTTTGCCAGTCAGCTCAAGAAAAGACGCGCCACATTCGAGGAAAGCGTCCACACGGCTGAACAGCAAATGATTCGGAAAGTGGTCGGCGGTGATACGGTCGACAATTAACTCCAGCCTCCCACTCAGGCCAAAATTCATTCAGAGTTTTGGCAAAATTTCCAATACCGAACGCAGCGGCTCTGGCTTCTGTTTATAACGCAGATAGGAAGCGAAGATCGTTTGATCGGGTAGCTTTTTATCCCGATAGCTGAACAGCTTATCATCGGCTGCGGTGAGCATATGATCGGGCAGCACGGCAATGCCCAATCCTTGTCGCACCAATTTCAGAATAGCCGTGATCGAGTTCACCTGAATCATGCGATGCGAATGCCGCTTGCAGAGTTGCAGCATATGATCGCCGGAACCATAAAATATCCAGCGATAATCTGCGAGGTTTTCCAGGTCGACTTCAAAGGCGGCGACCAGCACAAAAGTTTCATGCAGACAGGGTAGCGACTCAATCAGTTCGCTATCGATTTCATAGGGGGTAAACACCAAATCGAAGCGTCCTGCCTCGACGCCCTCACGCAAGATAGGAAGATCGGCCATCGTGATATTAAAATTGTGATCGCTGTTCTTGTAATAGGGAACCAAGAGCGTCTGAAACCAGCTTTCCAAGAGACCATGGGGAATTCCGACCCGAATTAAACTTCGCTCACCATCAACTAACAGTGTCTGGGCTTCGGATTGAAAATGT
Organism: Oligoflexus sp.; assembly: GCA_041737755.1. Taxonomy (GTDB): domain Bacteria; phylum Bdellovibrionota_B; class Oligoflexia; order Oligoflexales; family Oligoflexaceae; genus Oligoflexus. The sequence continues at coordinate 2,276 of JBGSRE010000142.1, read as the reverse complement.
TTGACCGCATCATAGAGTCTTTTGCCTTTATCGGTCAGGATCAAATGCTTCGAGGAACGAATCAGCAACTCATCGTTGACCGATTCTTCCAGCAGTTTGACCTGCCGACTCACCGCCGATTGAGCGATGTTCATTTCTTCGGCGGCCTTGGAAAAACTACCCTGTTCTGCTGCTGCTAAAAAAGCCTTTAAATAACGAAAATCCATGAAGCTCTCTTTGTTGAATTACTGGCCGCGGGCTGGACTGCGAATCATATCAAAGCAGACAGCAGGAGAGCCACTGTAACTGAACCTCTCAATTGATTTTTGACTGGCCTCGGTATAGAAACTGATTTTACAGGAATCGGTCAAGGTGTAGATTTCAGGACGCCGATAGTACCCCATGGTCCTGCTAGAGGTCTCGCTGGTTTCATAAGTTAAAACCTTGGCTCCTTTTTCCATCACATAAACACTGCGGGGAGCGCCCCATTGCTCGACAAGTTGGTCGGGATGCTGGCCGATCCAAAGCTGCAACTCAGCGTTCAATTTCTCTCCGGTATGAGCGCAGCCAGAGTGGAGAGCGATGATTCCTAGCAGAGTAAAAAATGTTTTCCTGTCAACCATGACGCGTCCCTCCGTTCGATGCTGTGGCCATTCTATCTCCGTTTTAGGCCAAAGCAAAGCCCCGTCCTGTGGGGCGAGACGGGGCTGAAGGAAGGATTTGCAGGGGGAGGGGGAGGGGCGGTTCACAGACCCGCCAGGGGAGCTTTTAGAAGATAAAGCTGGCGCCGGTCATGACAAACAGCTGTTCCTGCTCGCTCAAATCATTGACGTCACGATCGGTTTCCACGACATAGTTCACCGAAGCGGATATCACCTGGTAAGAAGCAGCGGCTGTCAAAGTCAGGTGACTGAGGCCGTCCACGCCTAATTCACGGTCGATATAGCCAAGGGTGCCGCCCAGTGTGCTGCTGATGCCCTGCTGAGCAAACACTTCTTGCTTGGCAGCTAGCTCATAGTAGGTGCTGTCGGCAATCCCGCCGCCGATGCCGCGAAAGGCTGCAATACTCGGATTCAGCAGAGTTCCTAGTGAAATCTTGGCCATGACTTCCTGATCGTTGTCGAGCTCAGTATCGGGATACATATATTCCGTATAACCCAGAGAGAGGGTCATGATATCAACCGGAATATCATAGCTGGCATAGAGGTCGACTTCTTTTTCTGTTTCTGCTTCCACTTTATCCAAGGCGAAACTTCCCCATGCCCCAGCCGTCAGGCCACCGGCCTGGATTTTGAGCGCTGGTTGCAGGGCGGCATTCTTATTGACCGTGACCCCACGGAAAATATAAGCCGACGCGAGATCAGCTCCCGCCGTGGCTGTTGCCTTCGTCTCTGAAGATGTTTTTTCCAAATCGACTGCCAGCGCGGGCAGGGCCATACTTGCAAGCAAACCAAGGGCGATTCGTGCATAAATCATAGCGTGTACCTTTCTCTATTCGAATGTTCTCGGGCTGGCCTGAACCTATGCGCAGCTGTTTTTTTGATCAAGAAAGGCTTGCAGGGGAATGCTTCGAAGTTTCCTACCCTAAGGTACCTATATGGATCCAATTGGTTGGAAAATGAGCGGGAAGACCCTTTACCCGGTCCAAGGATCTCATGCTTTTTGGTAAGTGCCCTTTAGGAGGCTTTTCCGCTCGCCGATGGGTGAGAACAAGGAGTGGGTCAGATGTGGCGATTCTTTCTACAGGTATACAGGCCTAGAGTGAGGCCTTTGTCTGGTTTCGCAATGAGCTGTGCTTTGCAGCTCTGTGGAACTACGAACCTGTTGGCGCAAGAAGTCACGGATGACCAGAAAATGAGCGCCGTGGATATGGCCGAAACGGACCTGGGCGGCTTGCCTCTCTTGTTTCGAACTCCTGAGACAGGTCTCGCTGTGGGTGGTGTTTTGCTCTACACGAGCGGCCTCAATAAGAAACGTCCTTCGCCCATTATTTCCGGGCTCATGTATACCGAAAAAAAGCAGATCCTTTGGGGCGTCGGAGGCAGGCAAATTCTGCCCGGTGAAGAAAGCTCCCTCTATTTCTACAGCGAGCTAGCAAAATTTCCCCAGACATTTTTCGGCACCGGTCGTGATACGAGAAGGCAGGATGCAACCGCCTATCAGGAGGAGCGTCAGACCTTAGAGATTGGTGGCGATCGCGAGCTCATTCCCCACCTGAGTGTGGGATTGGGGCTTATGCTGCGCAACGATAAGTTCGTCAGCCTGGAACAAGCGAATGAGGGTCTGCTCGGCAAGGG
>JBGSRE010000103.1:0-7431 GCA_041737755.1 Oligoflexus sp. | reverse complement strand
GCCAACCCCGCGACCTGATATTTCTGTAACGGCATCCTTGGTGCTCAATCCGCTTTTAAAGATCAGTTCAGCGATGGCCTGCATACTGAGTGAGGAGCTGGAATCGATCAGACCCTGATCGAAAGCCCTAGCTTTTATCTTGGCGAGGTTCAGGCCACGTCCGTCATCAAGAACGTGAATGAGCAGCATCCTATCCTTGATATGAGTTTCTATCCGAATGACACCTTGAGCGGCTTTGCCTGCGTGCTGACGTTCCTCCACTTCTTCCAGCCCATGATCCATCGTATTGCGGATCATATGGGTAAAAAGTGTTTGAATAAGGTGAGTCCCGGAGTCGGTCAGCATAATGCCAGGCGCATCGACTTCAATGCGAGGCGGAGTTTTATGCAGATCGCGGGCTATGGAATCGATCCCTCGACTGGCTTCGATGATGGCTTGACCGAGATCTGATGGGCAATAGCGCTGCAGCGCCAGTTCAAGTTGCAGAATGCTGCGATTGACTTCCGGGCTAAAAAGTTTTGGGTTGAGATGGGCCAATAGATGAGAGCATTCCAGTATAATCCGTTTAGGAAGACGCAAGTTGCCCTCCTCTAAATCCCAACCAAGTTTTTGGTTGCTCACCGCCTGGTAGCGATCGATCACCGAATGAACGCGTTCGAATTTCTCGCGCAGAAGGCGCATCGTGTTTGGTGAGGATACGGCTTTTAACTCCGATATTTCCTGCTCCAGATCGTGGCTAGCAGCGGCGATGGCCTGAAAATGCAGGGTACGAGCCGTGCCCTTGATGGTGTGAATATTCATGAAGATGAGCCGAATCGATTCCTTGCTGTCGAGAGCCTTATCATCTTCCAGGCTGCTGACCAGAATGCGGCTCTGGGCCAGATATTCATTCATTTTTTTGATAAATACCTTAAACCGATCTTCAGGAATATTGAGCAGTTCTTCGATGATGCGCAGCTCTTCTTCGTTCTGACGGGATTGATCCCGCAATCGACGAACCTCGGATACATCCCGCAAACATACCAGGATCTTGACGATGACACCGTTGCCGTCCAGAATCGGGCTCCAGTCCATTTCAAACACCTTTTCATGATTATGGATCATGAAAGATAGTTCTTTGGGCAGGAGGGCACTGTTGAATTCAAAAGCGATCTGATCTTCGCCCAGACAGGCTTTCAGGACCTGTTTGACCTGATCTCTTTGATCGCTATTCAGATGTATCGACTGATTCAAAATCAGTTCAAAGCTGTCCTGGGCCAGAGAATCTTTAAACCATTGGTCCATATACTGGGAATGCTCGCTGCCAAAGGCCAGCTGCTGACCCTGCACGGTAACGATACCCTGCTGGATCGTATCGAGGATGGAACGAATCTCACGGGTCTGTCGCTTTACTTCGAGTTCCAGTTCCTGACTCAAGCGTGAGGCGATGCTATAGGCTTTGGCGAAGCGTTTGCTTAGCAGTCCACCCTGGATCATGATAAACACCACTTCGGCATAAGGCAGGATACTTAAGCCCCCGGTCTGGCTGGATCCGGCAAGAGCATCATTGATCGAGGCAAAACCTAGGAAAACGATGCCGGAAACGACCCACTGAAATTCGCGATCGCCCCGGATCGAGACCAGACATCGCCATAAGATGAAAGCAACAAAAGCAATCATAGTCGGCACGAAGGCGACCATATAGAGACGGGAAACGAAGGATAGGGGCGCCAGCAAAAAGCCGCTGATCAGCAGAGTTGGGATTCCGAAAAGATACCGAGCCCAGCGATGTTGAACTTTGGGAAAGTGCACAGTAAGAAAAGCAAAGAAGGTGATTGGTGCCACAATATGCGGAAGATACATCATCCAGGTCCGCAGCAGGACTCGCCCGTCAGAAGGTTCGGGGAAGATCAGCTCCAGCATGCCCTGCATGGCAACAGTATGGGCGGCAATGGAAAGACACTGAATCGCCAGCCAAAGAGCCGAACGATCGGCTTTTCTTTGCAAGAAAATCAGCAGATGATAGATCGCAATGATCAGCATGGAGCCAATCAAAAGACTGAAAACAATGATCCTGTTCAACTCCTGCCTATGAAACTCCTGAATAATGCCAAGGCGAGGCGCTGTTCGCAGCCCGCCTTTGGCGATATTCGGATTGGCTAGCTGCATCACCAGAATATAATCGGCCACCTCCGATTCAAGCGGCAAAGAGATGAAATCTTTGCGCAGACTGGCGATCGATTGCATGGGATCGCGATCATTCCAGCCCAATCGAAACAGCTCTGAATTTTTTTGTAAGGCGTTGAGTGGCTGCCAGAACAGGCGATAGCTGCTGTGGACGTTATTGATTTCCAGAGCCAGTCCATTGCGGGCTTGGACGTTACGGAGGATGAGCCAGTAGGTGCCGACATCTCGAGCCGCTGCCCAATCCGCATGCCAGGGGTTCAGCGGAGCTTGGCTCCAGGTGCCGGGAACCTTCAGAGTGGAAGCCTCGGGCAGCCCAAGGACCTGCTCGGTCGTCAGGAGTTTACCCTTTACAAAGCCCCAGGAGCCATCGAGTTGCTTGATGGAGCAGTCCTGACTGCTGAGACAGAACTTACTGAGATCGCGTTCGGGTGAGGTTTCTGCTGTCGCCCTGTCCCCAATACATAAATTTGCCCAGAAGTACAGTCCTAGCAGCATGTATCGCATGGATGTCGAAACCTCGAAAGTTTTGTCCTATTCTACACGGAAAAGAGTCAAAACGTCAGCCAGTGATTGCCGTAAGTAGGGGGAATTTGGGTCGGGACTCGCCAAAGAAAGATGGATCGGGGGGCCTCTTCATTTGAGCGGCCATCTCAGACTCGGGTTCGTCCCGTCATGAACCTATGCTATGATTACAGTCAAATACTCGCTCAATATGAGAGTCTTGGACAATGATTATCTCCATGCCATGTGACCGAGGTGCTCCAGCGATCTATCCAGCGATTCCAGTCTTTGCGATCATCTTGGAGCAGGCCCTTCGCTATCCAAAGTCTATTGCTGTGTGCTTAGGCGATCAGGAGCTGAGCTATGGGACATTGTTGGCCAAGAGCCAGGGGCTTGCCTCCCTCTTGCAGGCTGAAGGTGTAAAGAAAGGCTCCATCGTTAGCGTCTGTTTGCCGTCAAGCCCAGACCTTTTGGTGGCAATCCTCGGCATTTGGCAGCTTGGTGCCATCTATTGCCCTCTGGATCCTACCCACCCCGAATCCTACATGCAGCACATGCTGGAGCAGGCTGATCCGCAAATCGTGCTTATGCATAGCAGCCTCAGCGGTTTGAGCTGCTTACTTTCCAGACGGCATTTCCTCCTCGATAGCCTCCAACTTCACTCACCCGAGGCAAGGTTTATCCCAGAAGACGGCATAAACTTTGACAGTCCCGCTTATATTTTTTTCACTTCGGGCACGACCGGCAAACCGAAAGGCGTTCTATCCAGCCATCGAAATCTGGCCCATTATATTCACGTCGCACAAAAGACCTTTGCCTTTGATTCCTGTGATGTCTTCATTGCTATCGCTCGCTCAACTTTTAGCATCAGTTTGTTCGCCCTGATATCGCCACTCTGTGTCGGAGCAAAACTGATTCTCACCGAGCGCCATGAAACTCTGGATCCGGCGCGCCTGCTGCAGCTCTTGTCTTCAGTGACCGTTCTGCACGCCGGACCGAGTCTTCTAAGCAGTATCTTTCGCTATATCCGGAGCCAGGCGCAGGGCACCGTGACACTTTCTCAGTTGCGACATGTCTCGTCGGGAGGGGATATCGTTTCGGCCTCGATCATGGAAGAAATGAAAAGAGTCTTTAGTCACGCCGAGATCTATGTCCTTTATGGAAGTACAGAAATCAGCTGCATGGGGACTTACTATGAGGTATCACGGGAGCAGGTCCAAACCAACTGCCTCGTTGGTCGCCCATTTTCTGACGTTAAGCTGCGTATCCTCAATGATCAACTCGAACCACAAGAACCTGGCATCATCGGCGAGATAGCCTTTGCAGGACCTGGCTTGACTCTTGGCTACTACCAACGCCAGGATTTGGAGAAGGACAAGTTTGTTCAAATCCAAGGGGAACGCTACTATCGAATGGGGGATTTGGGTCGCCTTTTGCCCTGTGGTAACTTGGAAATGCTGGGACGGCAGGACTTTCAGATTCAACTGCATGGTATCCGAATCGAATTGGTTGGCATCGAGAACACCATTCGCGAGCTGGGATTGGCCGATCAATGCGCCCTCGTTCATCAAAAAGACCAGGCTCTAGAGTTTCTTATAGCAATCCTAGTCGGACCAAAGACCACAGAAATAGCTGAATTTCGGCGAACTTTGGCCAAATATTTGCCAGAATCCATGCTACCCCATCAGCTGATCATCCTCGAGCAAATGCCGCTGACCGTCAATGGCAAACTCGATCGTCGGGCTTTACAGGAGCTGCCTTGGCAATCCAAGGTCCGTGCGAGTGAAGTCAACTTGCAGGACAAATCCTGGCGCGAAAAACTTATCCATGCATTCGCTCGTTCGCTCCATCGGGAAAATTTTACCAGCGAGCTCAACTTTTTTGATGAAGGCGGCCATTCCCTGCTGGCCGTCTTGCTCCTGCAGAATATCCGGGAAGAGTTTCAGCTCATCATTCCACCTCACGTATTTTTCGCTCAGCCCACAGTCGATGGAGTATTGGCCTATTTGCAGGGGACGCAGACGCCTGTCCATCAGCCTATACCCATCAACAATGGCCCGCCAGAATCCAAACTCTTCGTGCTGGCTGGCGTCCAAACCTATCGCCCCCTGGCTAAACAACTTGAAGAGCTTTTTGCAGTGTATGCCGTCTTCACTCCCGAAGAACTCTCAGCCACCGATGCGAACAGCGAAACGCTGGCAATCGTGCGGCTATCGGAACACTACCTCAAGCAAATACGGGCTATGCAACCCCATGGCCCTTATCGGCTGCTTGGCTATTCCTTTGCAGGGATTGTGGCCTTTGAAGTAGCCCAACGACTGCGAGCGGCCGGTGAAAAAGTCAGCTTACTTGTCCTCATCGATGCCATCATTCCCGAATGGGATAACAGATTCAGCTTTCGTTTAAGACAATTGCTACGGGTTTTTCGAACTCCCCCTATCCACTTGCTACGCTTTTTGCAACGTCGATTGCTGGAGAAGATGAAATCAGGACTATCCGAACTGAACCAATTTCGGGAGGATCCGAAATTGTCCGAATTAGGAGAAATTCGAGTACTCGCCAAATCAGTGGCTGCGGTTTCCTATTCCACTCATCGAAAGGTTTATCCCGATCCCTGCCTGCTGATCGTCTCCGGCCAACGCTTGCGCGACGATCCTCTCAAAAGTCGAAGCTGCAGCTGGTCAAAGGTCATACCCGCCTTAACCGTTCGAAGCATTGATGGGGACCATTTTAAGATGGTGGAGCAGGAGCCGTACATCTCAGAAATTGCCGCAGCTATTCGGCAGTTTCACCGGCCTTAGGCGGCAAGAGATACTCGGCAGGATATCATGCTACTTTAATGACGACATTGCCCCGTTTGCGTCCAGTTTCCACATAGCGATAGGCGTCTCGAATCTGAGAAAAATCAAACTCCTGATCGATCGGGGATCGAATTTTTCCTTGAGCGGCCAGATCCAAAACGGCAGAAATGTTTGCCTGGCTTTCGCTCGCTGGACCAGCAATGACTCGTTTCGAGCTGAAGAGCGGTGCATAGAGAATCGCCAGCATCTCAGGCAAGGATCCCGACACGAGCAGCAGTCGGCCTTTATCCGTCATCTTTTTTTGACTTTGAGCAAAAGATAGAGTACCAACTGCATCGAGTATAATATCGTAAGTCTTTGGCTGATCCAGAAAGTTTTCCTTCGTATAGTCGATGACAAAATCCGCACCTAAGGCCTTCACAAAATCAAAATTGCGAGCGCTGCATATAGCTGTCACGATAGCACCAAAGTACTTAGCGATTTGAATGGCAGCCGATCCAACTGCCCCCGATGCGCCGTGAATGAGGATATGTTCCCCACTTTGTATTTTGGCCTTATTTTTGAGATAATCATAAGCCGTGATCGATCCGAAAGGCAGAGCGGCAGCCTCGGCAAAACTGAGTTTTTCGGGCTTCAAAAAAATATTAGCATTTTCATGCATACAGCGAAATTCCGTGTGGCACCCAAATCCAGCTCCCAAAACTCCGATGACGCTGTCACCCACTTTGAATTTGCTGACATTTTTACCAATCGCCAGGACAGTGCCCGACAACTCTGTGCCTAGTATTGGGTTTCTTGGCGCTGAAAATCCGAAAACAAATCCAGACAAGGTTTTAAAGCCTAATGGCATCGTCCGAGTCAAGACTCGCCAATCAGCCATCGTAACCGTAGTGCAGCGGACCTTGATCAGCACCTCATAATCCGTCGGGACGGGTTGCTGAAGCTCTTCAATGACCAGAAAATCGGCGGATCCAAATTTCTTGCAGATGACGGCTTTCATGGCAACCCATCGAAGAGAGTGAGGAGAATCAGGAGACAGACTCCCCGGGCTGATCGTGACTCGCACACGGGCGAGTCGATCGGTTTTTTAGCCAAACATCGACTTAACGATTTGACTCGCTTCCCGACCATCAAAACGGCCCTTGATTTCCGGTGAAACAGCTTTCATCACCGAAGCAAAATCAGCACCAGCGTTGTTCTGAATAAAGGCGCGAACCATGCTTTCAAATTCTTCTCGGCTCAGAGCCACGGGAACATAGGCCGCTAGCATTTCGATTTCGTTTTTAATTTTTGCGACTTCATCGGAACCTGCCGGATAACTTTCCAAAGAATCTTTGAGCTTCTTGACGTGTGCGATGGCCACCTCGGCATCAGCTTTCGGTTTGGCGGAGGTATTGTTTTCAATAAAGGCACTCTTGAGCAATCGCAGTGCGTCAAGACGGCTTTTATCCTTGGCTTTCATGGCTGCTTTTATATCTTCACTGACACGTTCTATCATGAGGCACTCCTTTGACAGTATGGGGAGTGATTATACAGAAGTTTGAAACAAATGAAAACTCCGGGGATGGACCTTGGATGTGAATTATCCCGCAATCTTTAGATTTGGATCCAAGCGGGTAAAGAGCGATTCGGGCAGACTGATCTCAAAGATAAAGGGGACGTATTCGAGCTCGCTACTCGAATCCAGGACTATGTGGATAGCTCCCTCATGTTCCAACAACTGATTACGCACTGCGTCTAAGCCGATCCCACGTCCGGAAATCTCGCTGACCGAATCGGAAGTCGAAAACTCCGATCGAAAAATCAACTCAGCAATCTCTTCGAGGGTAAGTTGAGCTTGGCTCGAAATGATAGCCAAGGCCACCGCGCGCTGGCGAATTCGCTGAACATTCAGGCCGCGACCATCATCGGCAAAAGTGAGAAGCCAATCGTGTGGACGTTTAAGCAGCTGGAGCGTAATGCG
>JBGSRE010000084.1:0-1548 GCA_041737755.1 Oligoflexus sp. | reverse complement strand
CTCTGAATCTCGTTATGGCTTCTGTTCCTCGCTGTGATATGGTCCTGGCGGCTGTCCACAAGTCAGTCACGGCCTCTAACGAACTATTATGCTCAAGGTCCACTGGATTCTTGGCTTGAAAAAGTACATTGCACCCGCCTGTGGCCAACGCCGACCACCACTCACCTCAGAACCAAGTTTCGCTGCACACGGCTCAAGCCTTTTTAGTGCAACATCACTGGGACCAGGTTGCCAGATCTCTGGCAGCCTTTGTGATACGCATTTGCAGTCGTTTTACACTCTGTCTATAGGGGTCCAGTCAATGCTGCCCCAGTCTAGAGTGCTAGACTTAAACACCTATTATATTGTCTCGGTGTCCGATATTCTGAGGAGCTTCATACCTACCTATTGTTTCGTACTTATTTCACGATAAGCTCAGCGAGTTTTTCCGCGATATAATCTATGTTTTCTTCTGTCTGGTCATCAGACGCACCGACTCCGCTTTTTTGCCCATCCTTTCTGAGTTCAAAAATGCGTCGCTTGTCTTTCTTCTGAAGTTCCACTTTAGCTGAAAGATAGCTTTGGCCAAAAAAGCCGATAAACCTCAGAAAGCCGTTGCCAGGCACGAACTCTGTGATGGTAATGCTTAGCCTGTTGATTGAATCATTCTCAAGTTTGACACCTCTTTTGGTGAGCGCAGATTCGACGCTTTCCTTAAGCAACTTGCGGAACGTTTCGACGTCCATGACTGCTGAAATGTCACTCTCGATGTTCTTTGCAACATCATATTGAACCTTAATGGAAGTGTGTTTTTTTAGCTTCAGTTTACTCGAGCCAGAAATTTGGTTTTCAGTCACCATAATAGATGCGCAGGAACCTTGAAAGATCAATGACATAAGCAAAAGATACTTCAACATGTATTCCATTAGAAAATATTCCCATTGAAATCGAAATTCGTTCCGCAAGCACTGAATAGTTCTGTAACCCTGATTGCACACCATCACTTCGGAATTCAATTCAAAAAATTTAGTTTCTTCGGCGCTTAGGGATAACATCCCCCTGCAAATCTTCCAGGATTTTGCTTGGCTTTCCCCGTCTAACTTCGGAGGCTATGCTTTTGTAGGTGATCGCTTAGGTTTAAGATGCTTAGACAAAATTGTTTAATCCAAGCAGGGCCCTTTTCGGCCCCCTCAGCACCACTCATCATTCGCGAGCTGCATTTTGACCCCGGCACGGGCAGAGGGAGCAGCAGGCATGCCTGTATGTTTGAGATAACGCGCGATCAGGATGGGATCCATTACTGCGGCAACGATTTTCAGATCAGCACTGCAGCGAGGGCATCGTGAAACATCGATGGCGAGTGGTGAATACCACAGCGAAGATAAGCTTCCAGCTCCTCCCGCACGTATTTTGGCAATGGACAAAGCTCGCGCTCGCGTGCATCAGCGAATGTCGCCAGATCCCGGCAAGTGTCTGATAAAGAATAGATTCTGTAGGTCGACGTGCCTCATAGGGAGGCGGAAAAGTTGCTGCCTGCATAAGGTTACGAGCAAGCCCGACAATCTTTCG
>JBGSRE010000055.1:0-3366 GCA_041737755.1 Oligoflexus sp. | reverse complement strand
CGCGCCGCCCTCTGGAAGGAGTCGAGGCTTTCCGATAAAGCCGCGGCAAGAAAGAAGGTTTTGGGCCGAGCCAATGAGCCTCTTGACGACGTGACCGAGTTCAGGACAACTTCCATAAGAGTATCTCCAATTTTTAATTTTCTAAGTCAATGGTACCCCCCAGCTTGACAGAGTTCAATCATAAACGTCCAAAACATCCATTTTTTTCAGACTCGAAGCGAAAGGCATGCTTGAGGAGAGGCTCAGACCGAACCAATCCTGAAAAACTTGGATCGACGGTCGACTTGAAACGTCTCAAAGGCCAAGCAGCCGAAAGTGCTAAGGTGGATCGCTTGCATGAAGCTCAAGGAGGATTAGGTGCCGAGGAAAGTGGGTATTCCTGGTTGAATACCCACTCAGTTCATGAGGTTAAGGAGTTCACTGACTGTGAGTGAATACCCTTTGCTGGCAAGCTAGTGGCTTTCCATTCAAGCCTAATGAAACTTATTTGCATCCCCAGGCGCGAGCGACAGCTTTGGCGCTGGCACTGCCGGATCCGATCACAACAGCGCTGGCTGTTGCAATGGCCTTACAGCCTTCCACTTTTGCTGTTGCCGTTGCTGAGCCATTGCCCTTCACCGACACGTTCACCGAAGTGTATGCGCCTTTCGACTGCTTATCGTCGTCAATCACACAATGCACTTTGCGCTGCGAACCGCGGTACTCTATGCAACTGGTCGGAGCTGCAGGCTCACCACGCGGGGGAGTTGAGAGTTGCACTTCAGGCACATAGTCTGGTGTCTTCAAGATTGTTCCCGCAGGGATTTCATAGAGTTTTCGCTGGTCATAGCTGATTACTACAGTTTCTGGAAAACTGAAATAGCCGTTATAACCAAAGGATACTTGGGTGCCGGCGCTGAAAGAGTTAGAGGACGAGACTTTGCCGTTCCAAATGAAGTCAGCGGTCGCATCTGTGTAAAAGGTCCAATTGGTCGAAAGAAACTTCCCGGCTGGATGCAGTTCTGCATTTACCAGCACCTCTTCTGCCGATGCACGCAAGCTTGCTCCTAAGGTACCCACACAAAAGACCAAAGCGAATGACAGGAAAACTTTTTTTACCATAACGTCCTCGTATTGAAGGCAATGACCCGCATAACTCCCCTGAACCTAAGAAAAGTAAAGAGTGCGCGGTTTGTTCTTGCGTTCGTATGCGGCTGAAGAGCGGAAGTCAATCAATAAGAGCGAAAGAATGTTAAGCACATTACCAAAGTCCGCTAAGACGACATTTTACGGTGAGCGGTGGGAAGGTCGTGAGGAGTGAAATAGAATCCATGTTAAGGGATGTTAAAGCTAATCTTGAAGTCCTCCATCATCTGATCACGATGAGAATTTTTGTTGGGCCATGCTGAATATACCAAGCTGAGATAATTCTTTAGCCTAGGAGGCCGGCACTGAAAGCGCTTCGGCTTCCTGGTATTCAATAGAAACTACATATTGGTACTCAAAAGAAAGAAAGCCAAAGGGCCGCTCGGATAGCGCTTATCTAATAGGGAATGGTCAGGCTCCGACCTTGCATACTTATAAGTGGTCTGAAAAAGGTCTGATTGAAAACAGCGCCGCTGATGCAAAAGTTTGCCTGCTGCTAACTCTAGCGGTTGGGTTATACGAACAGGTCCGATGTTGCCAGCTTCGGTCACACTCGACAATCCCTCGGCTAGCTGGGACCAAGACACCTACTTTGGAATTACCAACTAAAGACCTCTATGTGGATCCAGGTTCGGCTATCTCCGATATTCCTACAACGGATGCCATTATTAAAGTAACTGAAGGCGAATTGGTTCAAAAAGATCGCCAAAGAAACTTTTAGACGAAAGAAAAGTCTATGCTGCATGCAGCATAGGCTTTTCAATTGCGATTTAAACCGAATTTAGTTCGAAATCTTTCCATGTCTCTTTTTAGCACTCGCTCGCCAATAAGGCCAATCCATGTGATATCATGATGCTAGAGCTAATCCCCAGCGCAGGTAAGAAAGTGAATAAGACGCGAAATAAAATACTTCTTGCTTTGCTTTTCTGCATGATTCTGGGAATAGCGATTACTGCCAACACCCTGCTTCGTCTCTATTCTGTCATAAGTCTATTTGATGAAAATAGAATCATTGAAAATTTTCGCAGCATGGAGCATTTGTTTCCAACTAAGCATGTGGCAAAGCCCATGCGCTCTTTAGTCTTTGCCGAACAAGCAAGACCAATTGCTGAAACATATACCTATAAAGGTCAAACTCGACGTGTCGATGAATTTTTAAAAAATCACCAAACGACTGGACTTCTGGTTATTAAAGATGACCAAATTGCTTATGAAAATTATTTTCTCGGCAACCAAAAGCAGAGCAAAGTGATTAGCTGGTCTTTATCTAAATCATTTATTTCAACCCTATTCGGCATCGCTATCGACGATGGCTATATCAATGATCTCAAGGCGCCTGTCGGATTTTATGTCCCCTGGTTGCAGGATAGTGGCTATGCCAGTGTCCCTGTGGAAGATGTTCTGGAAATGTCTTCTGGCGTGATGTTTGACGAAAACTATGGGGATTTTAACTCGGATATAAATCGACTAGGACGGGTTTTGAGTCTTGGCGGATCGCTCGATAGTTTTCTAAAGACACTTAAAAAGAAAGGACCGTCTGGGCGTGTATTTCATTACATTAGTCCCAATACCCAGGTTCTCGCAGCTATCATTCGCGAAACAAGTCAGAAGGATTTAACCAGTTATTTTCAAGAAAAAATTTGGGACAAGATGGGCGCCGAAAGCGATGCTTATTGGTTAGTCGATGGCAGACAGAATGAGCTTGCCTTTGGCGGTTTCAATGCAATCCTTCGTGATTTAGCCAAACTAGGACTCCTTTATCTGCATAACGGAAAACTAAAGTCCCAGCAAATCGTCAGTGAAGATTGGGTGAAGCGTTCAACTCATCCCGGTAAGCCTTATCTGCAAGGACACAAAGAGCCCACGCTGAATAGCTGGGGATATGGCTATCAATGGTGGATTCCCTTTGATAGTGATGGGGACTTTGTTGCAATTGGCTTTTATAATCAGTTTATCTATGTCTCGCCTCGATACCGAGTGGTCATTGCCAAATCTTCCGGCTATTTTGCTTACCATAAAGATGGTGAGGAATTGGAACTCGAACACATGGCACTGTTCCGCGCTATAGCTAAAGACCTTGGAAACTAATAAATACTTGAAATGGCCATGATAAGGCCATTAACAGACAAAAGAGTAAGCGCTTTCTTTAACTAGTCGCTGGCGCGAAATTGAAAATTTCGCCCAGAGACTATCCTGAGCGAAGCGAAGGATCTCGTGTTATCAGATACTTAGCGCCGGGAT
>JBGSRE010000744.1:0-1827 GCA_041737755.1 Oligoflexus sp. | reverse complement strand
GGAGACACGCCTATACCTTCTGAATTATCTGATCCTCCAACCTCTTGGCGATCAGTTTACGAATCGATGGCGAAAGACAATGATTTGAGTATTAGCTATGATGATGCGCTGATTTTAAGGGCCAACTTTTATGCAAAAATTTTGTCCCTTATTTAAAGTCATATACGGGTGGATGTCGTCAGCAAGTGATCCTATCCAGTATTCAGTTGATTTGTGATCGCCTTTTTGGATTACAGTGATCTTAATCTGACTTGGCTGCTGAACAGCACTTTGAAGTGCCACTCGTAGGATCCATTCCGGTTTGGGGGTTGGGTGTAGAAGTTCATTTTCTTTAATTTTAGAAACTTCGATCCGCGCGTCAGCTACGGCTGGCGTAAGACCCCACTCCCTGCGCGACGACTTTCACTCTGCTTGGAAGATATAGGTGCTTTGGTCACTATCCAAAATAAGCTTTTTACCGTCTTCTTTCGAAGCTCGAAGTTCTAAGCCCCCAGACCAAGGAGCCGAAGTCAAGGACAGGAGCTTATCACCTGTTTTTTCTTTCGATGTAGCAAGGTCGCTAGACCAATGCTTCATAACAAACTGGAAACCTTCTCCGCTCTTGATGATTTTAACGCTTCCCAAGTCCTTATTGAAATAAGCGCCCACAAATTCGCTGATCCAACGGCTGTCTTCACTACGAGTCGAAACCCTTTCCCGCTTGTTGTTAGCTCTTTGCATGTTTTCTCTTTTCCAGGACTGAACGATGGCTTCTGATTTAGGCTTGGCGCCGAGTAGGATTTCAAGCAGCTTTTGCTTCAGAGAGTTTCTGAATGCATTCACATTTCCTGCATTCGTCTGGACAATCATTCCGATGTTATGATCTGGAAGGAAAAATAAGTCGTGTGTAAAACCCAAGGTGTTTCCGTCGTGGCCGATCACCGACACGCCTCTATTTTTTTGTAAAAAAAGGCCTAGGCCATAGCTCGTTGTTTCATCAACTTTGACACCTGGGATGCGGCGTTTTTCGATCTGCTCCTCTGAAAACAAGACCTTGCCATCAGATGATCTCCCTTTTTTGAGTTCCATTTTTACATACTTTGCAAGGTCGTCCAAATTTGACCAGATAGATCCTGCGGGAGCGATGGAATAAACGAAGTCGTCGAAAGACTGCGGGATTGGAGTCATCTTATTATCAAGTCCGAAGGCATGGGGACTGGCTGCATTTTGAAGGTCTTCTGGTCTTGGTCGGACCCGCGTTGCATGCATACCAAGCGGAACAAATACGAGATCATTCATTGCATTTTCATATTTAGAAAAGAGATCGGTGCCCTTGCCATAGACATTGCCTCCCAAAAAGCCACCTACAGCCACTAAATGGTTTGAATACTGGAACGTTTCTCCAAATCCAGTCGTTGGTTGCATAGAGTTGAGCTGCTTTATCGTGTCATCGGCGTCTTTTAAAGAGCGAAAGATGATATCCATATCCCGTCGAGGCATTCCGGTGCATGCACAGGCAGTATGCTTAACTTGAAACTGTGAGGTGACATCTTTGTCTGCAAGTTTGAAAGATGGCAGTGCTTCTTGAATCGGCTTATCCCAGTTCAACTTGCGTAGCTCGACTAATTTCGCCAGCATAAGCGTGGTCAATGGCTTTGTCGTCGAACCAATCATAAAAAGAGTTTCAGGAGTGACCTTATCGTTTCCACCGGAAAATTTCAGGATAGCTGTCGCATAGGTGTTAGCTGACTATTCGGTAGTTGTCCTCTCTAGCGGATCGTTCTTCATCTTTCAACCAATTTAATTTGACCACCATTATTTTCTCCCAATTCCTCGTCTTCTTCGACC
>JBGSRE010000740.1:0-2356 GCA_041737755.1 Oligoflexus sp. | reverse complement strand
ATTCTTCTTTCTGTCACCCCTTGCAAACAGTTTTATTCAAAAGCATGGCTGATAATGGTTTCAAAGCTTAAAGCTCGAAAGAAGAGCAGAAATTCGCCCGCAATGGCTGATCTGTAAGGTCGAAATGGAATGCGTAAATATTATGATAAGACGCCTAAATCATGGGTAAATACAGGTTTACATGAAAAAATAAGCACACAATTGGAAAATGATTCCCTATACTCCACCCCAATACAGGAGGATTCACATTCATTCACCACTTGTCCGGTGATGCATCAACTCTTATTACAATTTGAGGAAAGAAATGAACTTTCGATTTAATCCGGCTATTTTTGTCGCGCTCTTATGGAGTCTATTTCCCATTGAGCAGAGCCTTTACGGACAAGATCGAGCCGCACAGGCGAGTTCTTTAACTGCAGGTGGTTATCATACTTGCGCCTTGATTGAAGGAGAAGTCTTCTGTTGGGGCTATGGTTTGCTTGGGCAGTTAGGTAACGGCGACCGAAAAAATCAGAGTCAGCCCACCCGGGTCAAGGGACTCGGCAATGATGTCATCTATGTATCGGCAGGCGAGCTCCACACTTGCGCTGTCAAGAGCTCGGGCATCGTGTACTGCTGGGGCTTTAGCTACACAGGCGCGATTGGCAATGGAACCTCTCGCATGGATACAGGTTTTGGGTCCTATATGATTGCTTCGGCAGTTCTAGAGCCATTTCCTGTCGAGGGTTTGGTAGGTATTAGGATCACAAAGCTGGCCGCTTCAAAAAATTCAAGTTGTGCGTTGGACACGATGGGTAGTGTTTACTGCTGGGGGGCGGGCAGTGAGTTTCAATTGGGTGATCAGAAATCTGGCATGAGCAATCACACGGGCAAGGCTCGGAAGGTCACGATGATTCCAGGCAAGGTGAAAAGTATCGACGGAGCCGAGAACGGATTTTGTGCGACAACCGAGAATAACCGTCTCTATTGCTGGGGGTTTGTGATTGCTGAAAGCCAAAAAACCTATCCCATCAAGGACCTCACCCCGGGTCAAGGCGTTGTTCAAAGTCTAGCCTTGGGAGATGCACACTCGTGTTTTACGGATAGTGATCAGAATCTCTTTTGTATTGGTGACAATTGGTATCAACAAACCGGTTTGTCAGACACGGCCCATACTTGGACCAAAGTGGATAATGAAAAGTTTGGTAAAATCGATTCCTACAAAAAGACCAGCTGTGGTGTGACGCCAGCAGGAACGGTAAAATGCTGGGGTCTTTGTCTCTATGGCTTGTGTGGGAGTAAAGATAAAGCTCGTTTGGTCACTCCCCTGCAGGGACAGAATGTCTTCCAATTTAGCAGCGAAAAGTCGTTACAAATACCAGCTCTGAATAATGTACGAGAGATCGCGGTTGGAGCTCGCCATGCCTGCGCACTCTTAAAGCCAGGTGGTATCAAATGCTGGGGTAGTGGATTTTTGGGTCAGTTAGGATCCAGTCAGAGTCTGCAGTCTGAAATTCCCGTCTCGGTCATTATCAAATAGGAGATTTGTATGAACTTGGTCTTTTCAAAAAAAAATCTAGCGGCATTTTTCGCTTTGAGTCTTTTGCTGACTCATTGCGGTGCTCCGAAAGAGGAAAGTTCCCCTACCGATCTTTCTTATCTCTCGATTCCTAATTGCAATGCTTCGGCCGTGGGCTGCGAGCGAGTAACTCTGGCGAGGCTCACTGAGGCTCGAAATCAGTTGCAAAGATGGAGTGAACTGGAAAGTCAGAAGTCGATCTATTATTCGGAGAGTTTAGTTCCTCTGACTTTGGATGGAACTGTCAAAGCCCTTAACAAAAATAATTACAATAATATTTACGGGCGCGGTTACTATCACTGGATCTTACGAAAGTCGGCTAAATTTGTGCAGATCCTCTTTCCTGGCCGCTTTGTGACAGTGCTCCGCGTGAATAGCAATTACCCCTATTCTAATCCGCTGCAGCAGGAAGATGCTCATGATCATGGCTTGGATGCGGATATTGGCTATATCCTGCAAAATCCTGATGATCCAACTTCGCCTATCGATCTTGAGGCTCAGTTTTGGTTTACTTACATGATGTATAGCGAAGCAGCTCTTGTTACAGGACATCGCTATTCCGGATTTTCTTATATCCATGAAGTGGAATCCACTTTGTATCAGGCTAAAGCTGCCGGTTTAGTCGAATCAACTTTCAATTTTAGTAAAATGCTCGATCCTTGGGAGTTCTATCACGTCTCTCATTTCCATTTCGGAATCCAAGAGTGCCTTCGTACTTTGAAGCAAACCAATCAAGGACCGCGGTGTCAGTGAGGCGATTATTTTTTTCGAACGCAGCTTGGAGTCGGAAAGGATAGG
>JBGSRE010001043.1:0-11642 GCA_041737755.1 Oligoflexus sp. | reverse complement strand
ATGTTCGTGGCAGTAAAGATGACGTCAATCCGTCCCAGCTCGATCGCGTCAGCCGCCTGATTGATGTTTTGTTTATAGACGACGACTTCAATGCCCGAAATTTTTTGGAAACGATCGACGGCCGTCATGGCTGCCGCAGCGAGTTCCTTGGAAGGACGTAGGATGACAACCGACTTTGCCAAGTGAAGTTCCCTCAGATTTCTTGCGTGGATTCAATGATACGTTTCCAGTATTCGAGATTGCCAAGACATTGGCCAATGGTGTCTTCAATTTTCTGCATGGTTGCGGGTTTGGTAATGTATCCATGAACCCCATTCAGAAAGCATTCAAATGCTGCACTGCAAGAACGGTCGCCAGTCACAGCGACGACCTGAATGCCTCGATTCAGCTCGAGAATCTGTCGCACGAGGTCAAGTCCATGAATGCCAGGCAGATGCAGATCGGACATGACGATGCGAACTTCATTATGCTGGACATATTCCCAAGTTTCTTTGGATGAAGCAAAGGCAGTGACCTCGACTCGATCTCCAAATAGTCTTTTCACGACTTCGGAAAGCACTTCCAGGACTTCTTCCTCATCATCGACGATGACAATCTTGTGCGGAGGGTTCAGCATAGGGCAACCTCTTTATGCGCCTTTTGGTTGAATTTGGATCTTCTTGTAGTTAAGCACATCGCCCTGTCTAATCACACGTTCCTTTATGCGACTAAAATCACGAGTACCGACTTCCTTGATGATCTCTTCCTTCAAAACTTGTATTTGCGATTCAGCGCGTTTGTAGTGTGGTGGAGCGAGCTCTTGGCATTTTTCAAAATAGGCAAGAGCTGCATCCAGATCACCCTTCTTTTTCATGCAGAGACCGAGATTGAGCCAAAGTTTGTAGGCGATTTCTTTGTTGGGCAAAATTTTCATGGCATTGTTGTACAGCCGCTCTGCGGTCCGAAAATGCCCTGATTCGGCCATGGAAATGCCCTTAAGATTGAACATTCGAGCAATTTCCATCGACTGACTGGAGGTCATATCGGAGCTACCTGCGATATTGGTCCGGCCTTCAACGAGATTGGCAGCAAGAATTCCTTGCTTGGCCCGCTGATTTTCCGGTTCTTTCTCAATCGCCGCTTCAAAAGCGGTAATAGACCTCTGCACGTTGCCTTGCTCCAGAAAGACATCGCCCCAGTGCAATAGATTTTGCAAATGAATTTCGGCAATACGAATGGTCTGTTCCACGATGCTATTGTAGTTTTCGGTATCGCCCTTTTTGAAATAGATTGAGGAGAGAAGATTGGCAACCTCCAAAGATTTCGGCCGCATTTTCTGAGCAATGAGCGCGGCATCCAAAGCCCGATCCAACTCTTTCAATCCTAAATGAATTTGAGCCGCCCAAATATGAAAGCGAACCGTCGATTGAAAGCGATCAGCGATAATGTTCAGTGATTTTTTGGCTTGAGAAAATTGTCCGGAACTGATGGAAGATGAGGTTTCATTGACCTGCTTGAGAAAGCCAATATTGGTGCTGATATAACTGTGCACTTTGGTGACGATATCAAAGAAGCGACGGCTTTGAAATGGTTGCTCGCAGACCCAGACAAAATCCAAGTCGTTAAAGAGAAGCTCGGCATATTCAGAAAGCTTATCCGTTACGAAAACGATCGGAATGGCAAAGGTTTCAGGCTTACTCCGCAGGTTTTGAGCGGCTCGGATCGCATCCAGCTTTTCCGGATCCTTGTTATAGACGACAAAAAAATCATGCAGATCGAGGGATGGCGATTCGCTTTTTTGGGGGATTTTCCAATCGTGAGGCCATGACAAGAGCTTTTTATAGCCAGCAAGGGCTTGAACCAGATCTTCATTCTGATGGATCAGGTGGATTGTGCTCATGTGCTTCCCAGGCTGGCCCTACCAGGTCAACGGCAGATGGCTCTGCCACCATTTTAACCTTGGCGGTCCTAAAACACTAGGATCGGTCAACAAAAGCTTGATGAATGCCTGTCAGTAGTGCCCATAATGATTGGCAAAAGATCCGATTAACTGGCTGATTTTATATATCAATTGGCACTGATTGCAAAGAATGGAGTAAACCGCCGACAAGCGTCTAACAGTCCCCATGAAGCAGTGAAAAAGGATAGCCCAGTGAGATATTTCCAAATAACCCTCTCTAGCTTGGCTATCTTTGGCTTTTTATTGGCATGTAGCCCGGGTGAAAAGCAGTCAAGTCAAAGAAATAAAGGTGATGATGACGAACTTGTCGAACGGACCGCGGGTGTTTCGGTGCCGGTATCCGGCACCAACCTCGTTTTTTCTGTGGATGAAGGTGTCGATGCTGCCACCCTGGATGCCTACATCGTTGGGTATCCTGACACTCTTACGGCACAGAAGGTTTCTGGTCGCCGCTATGTGATCAAGAACGTACCCGCAGGGAGCCGTGAAGTGATTGTGACCGGCGCCAGTGTTGGAGCGAGACTAAGCAACACCAGTTTCGATCGAGGGATGAGAATCGGCAAAGAACTGCGAGATGGAGAAATCGTTGACCTTGGTAATCTTTCCCTGCCGAAAACAGGGCAGCTCAAGGGCCGACTGGAAATGGCTGGTATTGCAGGTTTTAACACAGTTGCCGTGCAGTTTCCAGGCACCAAACTCTTGGGCGCTTTGCCCTTAGCAGACGGCACCTATTCGGTTACAAACTTGCCCGTCGGTACCCACCAATTTGCGGCTGCGCAGGCCGATAACCCCGAGGCATCGCTCAGCAAAGCGGCAGTGGCAACGGAAGTTGCTGAGACGGCGGGACGATTTGTGGTGCGATCCTATCCCAACGTACCGACCAACTTGGATATCTTGCCACGCAGTAATAATTTGGTCCTTTCCTGGAGCACTGGTGGCGGTGAAGCGGTGGGCTACATCGTTTTCAAATCGATCAGCGGTGCCAGTGCAGTCTTCAAACCAAAGAATGGCGAAACTTATAAGTCCGGCGCAGTGGAATCGGGCGATATTGTCTACAATGGCGAAGATCAGTATTTTTCTGATCCTGCAGTCAAGAATGCTAGCAAATATTCCTACCAGATCTTTGCCTATAATAAAGATAAGGTATATTCCGAAGCTCTCATCGGCGAAGGCCAGCCGCATCTTCAAGATTATGCTTATCTTAACTATCGAATCTATTTCGACTCGACAGCAACCGACTGCGATGGTCAGGGTTCGACCCAAGTTCAGCAGATTCGCTTCCATATCGATAATATCTGGCAGTTGAATGATTTTAGTGCGAACCTGCCAGCCGGAAAAATCGGACCCTATCCCGTCACGGTTTCGGCTAATAGCGTTTACAATAACTCCTACGAACCCTTTTATGCATTCCAGAATAACAACAACCCTTGGTCAACGGCAGATAATGTTTTTAGTTTGGTTGACCCCTTTGATGTTGATCTCGCGGCTTTCCCGTCTGGTATTTATATCAACGTTCAGTTTGGAACCATACCGGTACAAATTACCGGCATGGAAATTTTGGGCGGTGAACCACCTTTCTATACTCAATGTGCTCCGGATCGGTATCATCTGCAGGGCTCCAATGATGGTGTGACATTCACGCCGATTGTTGGTTCGTCTCGCAGCCAGGTGACGATCAATCAGGTTCGCTATTATTTTGCTCCTCAAACCAAACCTAAGACGCCTGTCCACTTGGATCTTTTGGCCAATGAAGGCCAGGTCAAGGCACTCTGGGAAAATGGTGCTGGTAGCGAGATCGGTTTCATACTGGTGCGGAGCGAGACCCCAGTTCCTTTCAAGCCGGAAGCTGGACGTCCCTATAATGTCGGCAAGCAAGGATCCTATGACGTTGTCTATGTCGGCAGTGACAGCAAGTTTTTGGATACCGATGTCTCAAGCAAGGGAGTTGTTTTTTACTACACATTGCTGGCATATGACGGTGATTTTAATTATTCAACAGCCATCGTCGGTCGTGCCGTGCCTGAAGCTCGGCCCACGTTTCGCTACTATCGATTTGTCGTCGATTCCGTTCTCGGTGGGGAAGGGACGATCAACTATCTGTCTTGGTTGGATGATCTGAAAGTTCAAGTCAACGGTCGTTGGATCGAATCGTATAGCTTTACCTCAGAAAAAGGCCTCATAGGCACGTTTCCTGTGGCGATAAATGAATCCAGCGCCAATGGCAACGATAAGGGATGGATGGTCTTCGCCGATGGCAAATGGCGCACATCGGACAACAGTTTCGCCAAAAGTGGTCAGAGTAATGCCATCTTGAAAACCGGCGAGTTCATCGGCTTTGACTTCGGCGCGAATCCGGTGGCGATCACTGGTTATCGAGTCTTTGGTAACGATGCTCTCGATGCTGTCACGGGCGATTTTTCGAATGAGATGTTTTCGCAAATTCCTGACTCCACCCGCTGGGAACGGTCGGTCGATGGCAAGGTTTGGGAATCCATCTCGAATTCACGGTCCTCCAGTCTTGCGGCGGAGCCGATCGAAGTAGAATGGTAAGGAGTTTCAGGCTGCGCATCTTCAAGCAGGCTTTGGGAAACCCTGATAGCGCAAGATAAAGAAGGTACAGTCGTCTTCAGGGGGGTGCCCCTGCCAGATGTCGTGAGCTTTTACGAGAACAGCCTGAAGAATATCTTCGACAGGTGCTTTGGGATCTTTCAGACACTCCCAAATCGCCCTTTCTTTGAGATGTGTTCCATCTGGACCTTCATTTTCTAAGAGACCGTCGGTATAGAAAAAGAGTAGGTCTCCGGCTTTGAGTTCAATCTTTTTAGGTTCTCCACGGAAGTGCTCGCCAAAGCCAAGAATGTCTCCTCGCGCAACCAATGGATTGATCTTGTTCTCTTGCAGGCGATAAGGCGGGCAATGACCGCCATTGAGAAAATGACAGATATTGCTTGGCAAGTCGATGCAGGCAAAAGTCATCGTCATCGAACGACTGGCTTTGGAACCGGTGCGGTAAACCAGATCATTGATGCTGCGGGCCATAGTTTTAAGGATGATGCCGGGTTCTTCCGTGCAGGTCGAAGGCTCCTTGAGCAAAGTTTTAATGCCCCCGGACACGACACCGGTCAGCAAAGCGGATGAGAATCCATGACCGGTTACATCGCCGATGAAAATGAAGATGCGCTTGGAATCTTCGCTAGTGTATATTCCATACCAATCGCCTCCCGTGGCTTCAGCGGCTTTGTAATAGGCTGCGACTTCAATGGCAGGAATGCCTTTTGTGTTAGGAATAAGGGCTTCTTGTACAGCTTGCGCTGCCTGATGCATGGCCTCGCGCTGTCCTTTTTCATCGCGCTCAAAAAGCGCTTTTAAGTGCAGTTCATTGGCGAAGGTTATCAGTGTCGATACACTGAAACAACTGATGAGCAGCTCCCAAGGGATCACCAGTCTCAGGTAAGAGAAGCTTAAAAGTGCCAGCAAGGCGATCAAAGAATTGCCCAAAAACAGCGCACTCGTCCAGACGACCGGAGAGGCAAACACTCCAACCAATCCTCCTAAAAGACTCAGCAGGAGCAAGACTCCTCCTAAACCATGGAAGGGTTTCAACCACTCACCGGTCAGCGTGCTATTCAGCATCGAAACCATAACGAAGCCGCCAGGCCAGTATCCTTGGGGCGTATTCACCATGTCAGTGTTGGCCGTAAACATAGCCGGTAGAATCACGATATACTGGCCTTTTTGAATGATGGGGGGCCTGGGAATAATGACCTCGGTAAAGGCAATATTCTTTCGGACTCGGGCGATAGAACTGCGAAAGGAAATGCTCCTTTTACGCAGTTCCTCTTCATTAAGGAAGTTCACATAAACGCTTTGCCGATCGGTGAGTGGAATTTTCTGATCATTCACCAGTAACTCTTGATCCCCTAGCGTATAGTGATTGGCACCGATCAGCGTCCAGTGCGGAACGACTCGATCTTCGCTCAGTCGAAGCAAGGGGTGAATTTCGCCATGCCCTGCATAGACTGCGTGACCCAATTGCTTCAGCATCGGCATGATCGTCCGATGCGGACCGTAAAGAAATCCAGCTGTCACCGGCAGCCAGGCCAAAGCTTTTTTCCAGTCCAGCCCTGCTTGGATACGGTTGGCTGGATCAAAATAATCGAGATCCAGAGGATGCGGAAATCGACCTCGCACTGCAGTCGGTGTTTGCCAGACATCAATGACCAAAGGCACCTCAAGCGTTTCGACTACAGCCTGGAAATGTTTAATCTCATCCTCAAGTTTTTCAGGAGTACCAAAAAATTTATCAATATAGATGGCTGCCGGCTGAGTTTTGGCCATGCCCTGAATGAGGCTCGCCCATTCTCCTAGGCCGATATCCTCACGGCCGACATACTCCAATGTGCTGTCGTCGAAAGCGAAAATCTTAATGCGGGGATCCAAGAGAGGATCCATTTTTATCAGGGTTCGAAATTTAAAATTCAAAGGTGCTGAAAGATTGCGTTGCAGATCCAGAGCCAATTTGGTTTGGGAAAAGGCTAAAAAAGCCAAAAAACACAGGGCCTGGATCAAGATCCAGCGTTTGAGGCTCAGCCGTGCTTGTCGTTTTATAATAGTCTTCCAAGGCCTCAAGGATCTGTCCCTCCTGATAGAAAGCATCGGTTTTTCACCTTGGTTCATGATGGGAAAAAAGTTCCGTGTTAAGATGGAGCACGATCGTCTTGAGGAATATTTTCATGCGCCCCTCGCGTCGCCCGATAGCTCTGCTGCTTCTCTGTGGAACCTTGCCGGTCATGACCACGGCCAGCCTCGCACCGATATTGCCTGGACTTCACGCGGCCTTCCAAAATGTTCCCCAGATAGATGTTTTAAGTCGCCTCGTGCTCACGACGCCGGCATTGGCTATCGCTATGGGGGCGGGCTTTGCTGGTTATCTTTTAGATCGGCTGGGGCGGCGAGGGGTCCTGGCAGTGAGCCTTTTGCTATTCGCCGTTTTTGGATCGCATGGCTTGTGGGTCCAGGATATTCATGCACTCATTGTGAGCCGCTTTATTTTTGGGTTTGCGGTCGCGGGAATCATGACAGCGACAGCCACCTTGCTGGCAGATTTTTCCGCAAGCCATCAGCTGCGAAGCATGATGGGTCTCCAGGCTGCTATCATGGGCGGCTGGGGTATTATCGCGCAAACCGCTTCAGGTTGGCTGGCAGAAACCAGCTGGCGTTTTCCGTTTGCGTTGTTTTTGGCCTCACTGCCCATGATCCCCTTGGTGCTGATGTGGCTGCAAGATGCCCGTCCACCGGCTTGCCTTGATCCGAAGCGGCAGCTCGGGCAGTTGTTGATTCCCTATCGAGTCTGGTTGATCGGCTTTTTTTCTTTCGCGGCGATGAGTTTGTTCGTGATCGTTCCTATCCAGACACCCTTTTACTTTGGTCACCAGCTTGGAATTGGTCCGACTTCAACTGCTCTCCTCGTCAGTGTGTTGACTGGTGCGAGTTCACTCACTTCGCTTGGTTTTGCTTTCTTCAACCGACGTTTTTCGCAGAAATTCATCCTGTGTCTTGGCTTTCTTTGTATGGCACTGGGATTTGTTATCCTCAGTTTTTGGGCGCGACGACTGGCCCTGGCAGGGAGCATGGTCGCCATCGGTTGTGGAATTGGTTGTATCGTGCCTTGCATCAGCGCCTGGATCGCCGAGCTTATTGCTCCTGCCTATCGGGGCCGAGCGATGGGCCTGCTGACAACTGTGAATTATTTGGGCCAATTTTTGACCCCACTCTGGAGTCAACTGCTGCTTCAACCCTATGGCTATGAGGGTTTATTCCTGGCTGCGGCGCTGATCTCCAGTGTCTGCTTTTTGACCGTCATAATGAGCTTGCGCCGTCTGCGCCTGAATGAAATCGAAAATGCTCTGGAAATCGCTGTCCATCCCGTTCCCAACGGATCGGAAAAAGCCGAACAATCCCGGCTATCTTCATAATAGGATCTTGGTTTTTCCCAGCTCCAGTGCTAGACGAGTAAGTCCGTCTTACTTCTGTGCGGGGTGGCTATGCCTGTTTTTCAAGCCAGATCCATTCGACAAATGGTGTTGATTGGTTTTCTCGTTGTCCTCTTGCCAGTGCTTGCGGCTCTCATTTATGGCGCCAATTCCCTCAGTTCCATGGCTCGAACTCACCGCGATCATTTGGTGGCCGTAGCCAATGCTGCCGAAACCTCGGAAAATTTGGCAAAAAATCTGGTTGATTTGGAACGTCTGGCTCGTCAATATCATCTGCTCGCCGATGTTAATTTATTGTCCGTCTATAATGCCGAAGCTGATAAATTAGTGGAAAGCATCGAAAGCTTGCGCCTGATTCACAGCGATCCCGATGTGCTGCGGCATGCCGATCGGCTCGAAGAGCTGGTCAAAGAAATGCGCCCGGGGATGAACGAAGGAGCGTCCGATAGTGATCTTGTGTTTGAATCTTTACAACTGATCCCTCAGCTCCGAGCTTCTTTACAAAAGTTACGATCAGCGATCGAAGCGGATTTGAAACATAAAGTTGAATCAGCGAAGCATCTCGCCGAACTCACCCAATCGCGACTGCTGATCATCGGGCTCACCGTTCTGCCAGGAACCCTGCTGCTAGTCGCGCTTTTTTCCGTGCTGATCACGAGGCCGATCAAAGCGATCGATGCCACCATCAAACAAATCGGCATGGGCCATTACCCAAGTCATGTGGATTTGAGAGGACCCCGCGACCTTGCTATCGTGGCCAAACGCTTGACCTGGTTAGGCCAACGCTTGCAGGATTCGGAAGCTTCTCAGGAGCGTTTTCTAAGGCATATTTCTCACGAATTAAAAACGCCTCTGGCGTCGATCAAAGAAGGCATCGAACTGCTCGCCGATCAGATCCCAGGTCCTATCAATGCCAAGCAGAAGGAGGTTCTGGATATCTTACAGAGCGGTCTTGTGCACTTTCAAAAACTCATCAACAATTTGCTTGATTTCAATTTGCTGCGTGGCAACAAAGCCCTGATGCGTGCACCGATCAATATGGGCGATTTGATCAGTAACCTCGTGCGCATGCACCAGCTGCCTGCTTCGCGGAAAGGCATACAGTTCGAACTCATCGGCGAGCCTCTGACGGTGGATATCGATAAATCAGTGATGAGCGCTGCGATCGATAATTTGCTGTCCAACGCTCTGAACTTCTCGCCTTCGGGTGGTCGTGTCACGGTGCGATGGAATCGCCGAGATGACGGGATTGCCGTTTTGGTAGGTGACGAAGGGCCAGGAATTGCCAAGGAAGAAAGAGAAAAAGTCTTTCTGCCGTTTTTTCAGGGCAAGGCCACCCGCGACGGACCCTTGAAAGGGACCGGCTTGGGCCTGTCAGTGGCGCGAGAATGCGTTAGCAATCACGGTGGCGAGCTGCACATTATTGATTCCACGGGTGGAGCTTGGTTTGAAATTTATCTGCCTCATGTCATCCGGCTGGATTCACGATTGCTGTCGCTTGGGAGCGACAGATCACCCCGTTTATGGACCGAGGCAAAGGACCCGACATGAATAAAACCCTTATCCTCCTTATCGGGTGTTTTTGGCTTATTTCCTGTTTGCATCGAACAGCTAGCCCAGAACGGCAGCGTCCGCTCGCTGCTCCGATTTTTCGTTCGGATGTCGCTATTTGGATCGATTACATCAACAATCTAGAGGCCATGTCGCCCAAAGATCTGAAGAATGAGTACGATCGTCTCCGGCGTATCAATGATCGAGGCTGGGACGAGGAACTGCGCCTGTCACTGGCCAATAGTCTGCAATTGCAAAAGCTCCACAATTACCAGAAAGCTTCGGAACTTGTGGGACAAGCGACGAGTAAAATCCAGGGCAACAGTGACCTAAGGTCCTGGCTTAAACTGTACGGTCAGCAAGTGAATACCATTGCCCAGCTCGATAAGGAGCTTACCGAGGAAAAACGACTGCGCAGCGAACTTGAGAAAAAGCTCAAAGCACTTTCTGACATTGAACGTGAGATCAGTGAGCGTAGCAAAAAAACCGATTCGGCACGTCCTTGAAGGCCGTGGCATGCAACTTGTAGTGGACTTAAGCTTGGCTACTGGCGAGAACCGCCGGGTAATGACAGGCAGGTACCTTGAAGGAGGCTTCCATGAGCGAGGCGGCTCGTATTTTGTTGGTTGATGATGACCAAGGTTTTCTTACTCTTCTTTCCATGCGACTTGGCGCTGAAGGCTTTGCAGTGGAAACTGCGGGCAGTGGCCGAGAGTGTCTGCAGAAGATCGAAGGCTTTTTACCCGACCTTGTGATCAGCGATCTACGAATGGATGTCATGGACGGTATGGAACTTTATGACAAGGTTCATAAGCTCATGCCCTATATTCCTGTCATTATGATCACAGCCCATGGCAGCATTCCCGAAGCTGTCGCTGCTACGCAACAGGGAGTTTTCTCCTTTCTGCCAAAGCCAATTGATCGCGTTCAATTGCTAGAACTCATTCACAAAGCGCTCGAGCAGAAGGGGCATCTGCCCGAAGGCATACGTGATCAAACAGAAGCCGGTATGATCACCCGCAGCCCAATTATGATCGAACTTTTCGAGCAGCTCCGGTTGGTAGCTCCTTCCGATGCGAGTGTCATGATTACCGGTGAGAGTGGCAGCGGCAAGGAGCTGTTTGCTCGGGCAATTCATCGCGTAAGCAGTCGGAGACAGGGGCCTTTCGTCGCTATCAACTGCGGAGCGATTCCGGCGGAACTTCTGGAATCTGAACTGTTTGGGCACGTTAGAGGATCCTTTACCGGAGCCAATAAAGACCATCTCGGTCTCTTCCAAGCCGCTCGTGGTGGTACCCTCTTTTTGGATGAAATCGGTGATATGCCCCAAGCATTGCAGGTAAAACTTCTTCGTGTTTTAGAAGAAAAGACGGTTCGGCCGGTGGGCAGTACCATAACTGTGCCGATTGACGTGCGTATCATTTCAGCGACACATCGAGAATTGCCGCAAATGATCATCGAAAAGCAGTTCCGAGAAGACCTATTCTATCGGTTGAATGTCATTCATTTTAACCTTCCCCCTTTGCGGGATCGGCGCGAGGACATTCCGCTGCTTGCGGAAACCTTTCTTCGCGATGTGGCAGCCAGACAAAAGCCAAGCGTTAGAGCCTTTGCTGCGGGAGCGATGGAACAACTCACCGCCAGCGATTGGCCAGGCAATGTCCGGCAGCTTTATAATGCCGTGGAGAAAATGGTTATCCTTTCACCAGGACCGATTATCTCGGCCGCTCATGTCCGTTGGTGTATTGGTGTCGATGCGATGGAAACGCCCTCGCTCGCAGAAGCGAAAAACCAATTCGAACGCGATTACTTGATCGAGACTCTGAAGAAGAGCCATGGCAACGTCAGCAAGGCTGCGCGTTCTGCTAAACGGAATCGAACTGACTTTTATAAACTGATGGCTCGACACAATTTGCAAGCCTCGATGTTTAAAATGGGCCGGCGGGAAGAGGAAGCGGTCGAATGATTCAACTCTGCAGATTGCACCAACAGTAGATTAAAAAATTTATACACATAAGTAGTTTCTGGCGCTTAAGCGCCAGAAACTATCCAGAGCGTAGCGATGGATCTCGGTGCACTACCCATAGCGTTTTTAGTCTTTATTACTATTTCAAAATCTTGTCTCTCAAATTTCCTACTTTTGTTCAAGCTGCTTTCCT
>JBGSRE010001037.1:0-3812 GCA_041737755.1 Oligoflexus sp. | reverse complement strand
GCCGAAGTCGCTATCGAAAACATGCAGGGGTCCTCACCGGTGCTGCACTTGCTGCTAGATAAACTCACCGATCTGCAAAGGCGCGAGTATTTTATTGAGTTATGCCGTTATGTGAACTCCATGATTGCGGTGGATCATAGGATTAAACCGGAAGAGAAGAAAATCCGTGATGTGCTTTTGCAATATGGCCCTATGGAATTTGATGAGCGTGAAAAGCTGAGTCTTCTGCGGGCATTTGAAACACAGTACTTTGGTAAGGGAATCGATAAAAAATTTCCCAAAGAGGCGCTTAAGCATTTGCTCATTTGGATTCTCTTCATCATTTCGCTCAGTGATGGGGACATCAATCACCTGGAACAGTCCTATATCGAAGCCGTGGGAGAGAATATTGAGCTTAAAAAGACTTCGTTTGACTCCATTAAGAACAAGGTTATGCTGCCGTTTCGGTAAAAGCTTGGGCAAAGGAGAACGTTGGCGATGAATCAACTCACGCTTTGGATTGCGCTAGCAGCGCTGTGCTTCCTCCTGGAATTTGTGATTCCTGGAGCTGTTTTGAGTTTTGTTGGCATTGGGGCGGCTTTGGTTGCCCTTGGGCTTTACTTGGGATGGATTGAAGGCTGGGTCCAATCTTTGACCTCTTTCTTTGTCCTGTCCATTTTTTTGGTTTTGGTTATTCGGAATTTCTTTTTAAAGTTGCTGCCAGGTGATAGCAGTGTTGCCAACGTTGATGAGGATCAACAGGCGATCGGGGCTCTAGTGGAAGTTATCAAGGACATTAGCCCATCGAAACTTGGTCGGGTCCGCTTTCGGCAGAGCACCTGGGAAGCAGAAAGCAATGAGTATATTCAAAAAGGAGAAAAAGCTTTGATCGTTTCTCGATCTGGACAGCGTTGGATTGTGCAATCGCTCTTGAAAGGAAATCAAACACCATGACAGTCTTAACCGTACTCGCCATTATTTTTCTCGTCTTTGTCTATTTAACAGTGCTCATCGTGCCGATGCGAGAGGCTGTTGTGATCGAACGCCTTGGTAAGTTTCTCAAAGTCGGCCAGCCGGGCCTGCATATTCTGGTGCCTTTAGTCGATCAAGTGGCCTATCGTCATGAAACCCGGGAACAGGTTTTGGACATTCCGCCGCAAAGCTGTATTTCTCGAGACAACATTCAAATCGAAGTCGATGGATTGGTCTATCTGAAAATTGTCGATCCAAACCTAGCCAGCTATGGGATTGCCGATTATCGTCTGGCTGCCATCAACCTGGCGCAAACCACCATGCGCTCCGAAGTCGGTCGATTGACCTTGAGTGAAACCTTTTCCGAACGCGAATCGCTCAATGATAAAATTGTTGAGGAGATTGATGCAGCTTCAAAAACCTGGGGCATTAAGGTTTTGCGCTATGAAGTTATGAATATCGTGCCTTCCAATCATGTGGTAACAACGCTGGAAAAGCAGATGGAAGCGGAGCGGGAAAAACGGGCAGAAATCACCCTGGCAACTGCGGAAAAAGAATCCCGCATTAATCTGTCGGAAGGTGAACGGCAGTATGCGATCAATATCTCGGAAGGTGAAAAGCTAAAACAGATCAATGAAGCCAAAGGCAAAGGTCAAAAGATCAGTCTGATCGCCAGCGCCACTGCCGAAGGAATGGCCATGGTCGCCGAGTCGGTGAATTTGCCGGGCGGATCGACGGCTTTGAAATTGAAATTGATCGAACTGTTTGTCGACGAATTGGGGCACATTTTGAAAAATGCCGAAGTTTCGGTATTGCCGGCTGAAATGGCTCAAGTCAAAGGTATCTTTGAGGGCGTCAACCAGTTAAGCACTCAACTGAATAAGAGGTAAGTCGTGGAACTTCTATCCATTGTGAATTTAGTCTTCTGGGGCTCGGTTTTTTTGATTATCATTTTTAAACTGCTCGGATCGATCAAGTTGGTTCCCACCCAATCAGCCTATATTGTCGAACGATTGGGGCGCTATCATCGGACCCTGGGGCCAGGTTTTCATGCCACCATTCCCTTTATCGATAAGGTGCCTTTTAAAGTCGATCTACGTGAAGAAGCAATCGAAGTTCCGCCACAGGAATGCTTCTCCAAAGATGAGGTCAACGTGACCGTGGATGGCGTTATTTATCTTTCGGTCACCGATCCGACCAAAGCTTGCTATGGCGTGACAAACTATCGCTATGCCGCGGTCCAACTTGCACAGACAACAACGCGTGCGGTGATCGGGACACTGGATTTGGATAAGACATTTGAGGAGCGTTCGACCATTTCGGGTAAAGCCGTCAATGTTTTGGATGAAGCAGGTCAAGCCTGGGGCATCCGCGTTCACCGCTATGAGATTAAGGACCTCCGTCCACCGGAAAGTGTTCGCGTGTCGATGGAAAAGCAAGTCACAGCCGAGCGAAATCGGCGGGCGATCCTGGCCAAAAGTGAAGGCGATAAGCAGGCCAAGATCAATCTTTCTGAGGGTAAAAAGCGCGAAATGATCAACCTTTCTGAAGGTGAAATGCAAAGACAGATCAATGAGGCGGAAGGTCGTGCTGAGGAGATCAGGACTCTGTCTCGAGCCACAGCAGACGCTATCGCCAAGATCGCCGCCGTGGTGCGGATGGATGGGGGAGAGGAGGCGCTGAAACTGCAGATTTCGGAGCGTTATCTTGCCAAGCTTACTCATCTCGCTCGCCAGAGCACTCGAATTATCGTGCCAGCAAATATCGCCGATTTTAATAGTTGGATGAAATTTGTTGATCTCAATGTCGGCAAAGATTCGAAAAGTTAATTCAATCTGAGCAAGAAAACATCCTGCAGTGTTTTATCGCATTGCAGGATGTTTTTTTTTATTAAGAAAAAGCGTTTTCCAGTTGCACGATCAGAGCACGTTCCGAAGCGGAAACTTTCGATCCTAAGCCAAGGAAACCACCAGCAGATTCCGCAACCGAGCGGGTACGCTGCAGGATATGCAGCTTTAATGTTGCATAGGAATCGTGATCCATCGTTTCACGAAGGCCTTTGATATAAGCCTTCCAGGTCTCAAACATGCGGGGCCCAGGGGCTGCCCCTAACCAGCTTTGGATGAGTTCATAGGCAGGGTTGTTGGCGTCGATGCCCTGTTCGGCCACAGCTTTGAGAATGGCAGCTCTTTCTTCTGTGTCAATAGTTCCATCAGCCCAAGCGGTGAGTACTAAAGGGACATAAGTCAAGGCCACTATTGTCGAGGCTGTCAGCCCGGTACTCATCAGTTGACCGAGAATCTCTTCATCTTTGATACCCGAAAATCGTGACAATTGCTCCAGAGTTTCGGCGCGGGTCTTCTCTTCCTTCAATTTTTGAATAAGCGCCTGATTTTGACGTGCAAAAAATTCTTCTTCTAATGCACGGCGGCCACTTTCTCTATTATCTTGTGTCATATGATTCCTCCTCTCGTTTATTTTATGCTAGCCCTGCAAGAAATCTAACAGAAGACACCGGTCTTTGTCCTTCAGTCATTGATAGCGAGTTCAGTATCTTTGCCTGGTAAAAACTTTAAAATAAGATACCCAGTTTTCCATGCGGACCTTGGCCATGTAAGGCTTGAGCTTAAAAGCTTTGATCAGTTGACAGCCGAAGGACGAAGGCTCTTAACTTGGTCTTGCTCTTGGCTTTTTGCCCCTGAAAAAAGACTGTAGACGATCGGCACGACATAGAGGGTGAGTGGCGTCGAAAAAAAGACCCCACCGATTACTGCCATCGCCATGGGAATGCGTGTCTCTGAACCTGGGCCGAAACTGATGGCTGCGGGTATAGCCCGGAAGCCAAATGGATCGACCGCTTT
>JBGSRE010001004.1:0-12094 GCA_041737755.1 Oligoflexus sp. | reverse complement strand
AGGCTGGCGCATCGGCCTCCTAGGCTGCGATTTGATCAGCCGTTTCAGCTTGAAATAGTCCCATTGGCAGCGCAACAAGCAAGGCAAATGCACGATAGCCCGCTGCTGAGGAGCGACCATCCAGGAATTCTATCTCAGCCCAGCCGCCTGCCGCCTGAATGTACTGAGCAACAGCGGCCATGCCAACCCCGCGGCCAGAGAGATCGTTGACGACCTCCGCCGTACTGAAATCGGTACGAAAGACCAGCGCTGCAACTTTGCTTTCATCTTCAGCCTCAGCAAGCGTAATCAGACCCCTTTGAACACCCATATCCGCTAGCTTTTTCAAATTTAAACCGCGACCATCATCCGCCATGCGGAACTCAATGCAAGAGCCTCTTTGCTGACAACTCAGTTCGATAAGGCCTGTCGGGTTCTTACCCAGAATCAGACGTTCTTCAGCAGCCTCAATACCGTGATCGAGGGAGTTACGAAGTATATGCACAAAACTATTTCGTAGAATTTCCTCACCCTGCTCAGTCACCCAAAGCTTAGGCATATCTAATTTAATGAGAGGCATTGGCTTTTTGAGATCGATGGCTACGTTTTCAATTCCCGAAAATAGCTGCTGGAAAATGGAATCGACAGAAACAAAGAGTGCTTCGCGAATTTCAAGTATGGGCTTGGCAATACTATGCGTTGAAATCATTCCAAGATCAGCCAATTCCATGAGCTTTTTATAAAAACCAAGCAACGCATCTCTGGAAAGTCTGACCGTCTGACTCGACTGAGTGCCTCGGCCGAGTTTGACTTCTCCAATTTCCTTATATCTTTGAACGATTTTTTCTACCTCAACTATTTTGCTCTCGATAGTAGCGAAATCCATTGGGCTTTCTGAATTGCGAATAAGTTCAGAAAAATAATGCTCTATATTATGAATCGACTCATTCATAAGTTTGCAACCCAAGGCTCGGGCGTTGCCTTTAATGGTGTGCATGTTGATAAATATTTTTCTAATAAGACTCTCCGCATCGAGTCCAGAATGAAGCTCCTCAAAAAATAGGCCATTTTGCTCAGTAAGTTTAACGGCGCTGCTTACAAAAAGCTGCCATTCTCTTGTGGATGAGGCGAGGATTTCAGTAATAATGCGCAGGTCATGATCCTTTTGCGTTGCCTGCTCTTCTAAACCACGCAAAGCAGTGACATCATTGATTGTTAGCAAAACCCTCTCAACGGTGTAACTTTCGTTGACGATAGGAATCCAATCCAATTCTAGGGCATAAGGAAGATGACCTTCATTTTCTTTGCTAAGGTAACGAGGTAAGATATGCTCATTGGCGATGAAGGCAAAATCCGTTTCACTCAAACTGGCTGTAAGCGCGCTCTTGGCTTGATCACGTTCATCTTCACTGAGCTGACTGTGGCTGAGAAGCAGAGGTAAAAGAGCTTTTTCATGAAGATCGGATTCCCCGAGTAGACTTTCCAAAAACTTAGAATAGTCCTTATTAATCGAAATCCCCGAGCCAGACACTGTGCAAATGCCCATTTTAATGTGCTGCATGATGCTTTTAATATCTCGAGTTTGCTCAATGACTCGATGTTCGAGCGTGTGGTGTAACTCAGACAGTTGATCGCGTTCAACAGCTAACTCCTCATTCAGAATAATATTCTGTAGAGCGATGGCCCCTTGTGTCGCGATGGGACCCGCAATTTCAATGCTTTGAGCATCATAAATTTCGTAGATTTGCGTATTGCCCAAGTAGCAATAGCCAAAAATCCGCGATTCATAAACCATGGGAACTATCATCGCCGATCCACGAGCCGACTGCTGGCCGTCGGCACCATCCATTCGCATGCGAATGCTCGGGACCCGCAGTTCCGCCTGGATACTGCTGTCGATAAAACGTCGATCAACTCGGCTACTCAACAGCTCGCCGCTCTGAATACTGATATTTAAGCCAGTTATGGGCACCCATTTTTCGCCCTCTCTCATCATGATGAGAGCCAACTCAGAACCGGTGACTTGGCAAAGGGCTTCCATAAGAGCTTTAAAAAGTTCTTCCCTGTTCGAGATGGCACTCAATTTGAGCAAAACTTCAAGCAGCGATTTAATTTCGATTTGCTGGCGTAAACCGGCACCCTGCTTGGTTGATTGAGTTGTATTGCCTCGAGAGTCTGCTTCAGCAGTCTCTCCTTGCCAGAGTACAATTTTTTGCAATTTCAGTTGCTCATCGCATAGACTGCTGTGAAATATCCAGTTGCGCTGCTGAAAGTAATCCTTGGCCAGATGCAAGTAGACCAAAGCTAGTGCAGGCTTTTGATTGACGATAACTTTGCCCAAAAGAAGTCGTCCCTCAGCGACGATGGTAGCCCAATGCCTCTTGCTCGCATATTCAATACCCTGTTCAATGCACATTCGACCTAGCAATTTCAGCCCCAAACAATCCAACCACAAGCCGCTGACGAAGAGAGTCTGAGGCATAAAAAGTCGAACATTAAGCAGCTGATTGAACCAGCAAATCGTCAGTGGCAGGATTGCTCGAAACCATAAACTTTGCTGTATGAGACTCCGCGAATACACTATCGGAGCATAAGATGCATAGGACATTCGGTGAACATAGCGGACTCCCATCCAGGTGGCGCGTCGCAAAAAATCATCGGCAACCGCGTATTTGCCATGCAATTCATAATATTCTCCAACACTCAGCAAGGCGAATATGGAATCGATGGATTCAAATCCTTGGTTGCGGAGCGCTTGCTCTGCCTGGACCGTCTGATCGAGGATAAAATCCATCTGATCTTTCCGCTCTTCCTCCATAAAGTGACGAATCGTGGTTCCCAGAGGCGTTGCCGCAAAGCGTACTTTTTTCCATAACTCGATGAGGTCATGGCTTCGCATGCCGGCTTCATCCGTTTCTCCACCATAGTAATCTACTAAGATGAGTCCGACCAAAGTTATCGACCGCCAGAAAGATTCTCCGATAGGTGCTAGGGTTCGTACTGCCTCGTCCAACTTCTTATGAGCCGCAGGAATATTACCGGAAGTCATATCAGAAAGTAGTCCCCAACAAAAAAGCACAAAGCCCTTATCAACCGGGTTAGCTGTTCGATCGAAATATTCATAGGCTCGAGCAAAAAACTTGCCTCCTACTTTAGTAAAGCCAAAACTTGAAACACAGCAACCCCAATAGCAGAAAAGTGTCGCTCGAAAATCGCTGTCTTTATAGCTCATCAATTCAAAGTTCAATTTTATAATATTTGCAATAGCAGCTATTGGCACAGTAAAATACTGCGATATTTCGTTTTTCAAGAGTAATTGAAAGCGGATCTTCTCGGCTTCACTACTGACTTCCTTGGTCTGTCGACCAAAATATTTAAAATAGCCTGCATATATGACCAAGATTGGGAAAAATATCAGAATATAGAGGTAAGAAGTAAGTTGTCTCGTCATGATGCGCACACCTAAGGCCTTGAGTCCATTGGCGCTGGCATCTCGAGCCTGTTTGTACTCGAATAGGTTCATAGCGAATTCACACTTTTTGCTGTAAATTTCTGCTCTTTGTAAGGGTGTGCAATCAAATTCAAGCAAAGTATCATAGAGTTTCATTGCTTCATTGATTTGGTCGGAAATGGACAGGGCGTCAGCGAGAACAACTAAATTTTCAAATCTTTCTTCCAGGGCAATGCCGGGCTGCGCATTCAAAGCTTCGATGTTGGCTTGAAGAAATTCTTTGGCCTTAGCATAAGCGAAGATTTTGAGGGCTGCTTTAGCTGCTTCAAGAAGGAAGGATCGAGCATAGGCCTGCAACTGCTGTCGATCGCCCTTGCAAATGTGATAGGCTGCATCGAAAATTTGTGCTTCATGGGTTTTTTCTTGACTGGCCCTGAGGTCGCGAACACAGCAAAGGCCATAGGCTGGATGAAGTACGGTTCTTTCATTTTCGGTCAAAAGTGAGTAAGCAGCCTCTTGGATTTTATCATGGAAGAATCGAAAGCGATTCTCATCTGGAATGAGCAGGTTTTTTTGCCGGAGCACCTGGTAGGCTAGTTCGATGGTCTGAGGTATATCCTGAAGCTCAGGCAAACCTTGGTCTATGCCTCGCAAGCTCAAAAGCACAGGCAATAGCTCTGTTAGATTGTCTCGATTCATAGCTAGACCGGATAGACTGGCTAATGCTATCAAGGCTTGATCGATAGGACTTAAGCTTCGAATGCGATCAGCGACCAACCCCGCTACCCCACTCGAAAGATTGGCCTGATGAATCCTCTCTTCATGAAAATGCCAGGTCTTGCTTGTGTCCTTGAGTGCGAAAATTCCATTCTGGATCGATGATTTCAAGTATTCATAGATATAGAAGGGATTACCTGCTGTGAACTTGTAGGTGATGTTCTGTAATTTGCTGATTTCTGGGCCTTGCTCACCCAGGAGGCTTTCAATCAGCAAGTCTGAAGCTGCCCGATCCAATGACCCTAACTCGATAAGGCTGCTCTCTGGACATCTGTCCAAAAGGGAATCATTTAACGGATGACCCAAATTTACTTCGTTGGATCGGTAGGTTCCCATAAACATGATCTTACGATTCTGTTTCGCCAGAATAGCATCGGCAACAACGCCTAAAACTTGCAAGCTCTGCCAGTCAGCCCATTGCAGATCATCGATCAGTACGAGCTGAGCTTCACCATTGACCGATAGCATAGCGATAAATTCGCCTAAACATACATTGAATGCCTGAAAATCTGCGCTGCTATCCGACATTGCTTGCCTAGGAAAGCTGGGCAGAAGACCTTCATAGAAAGGAAACCGCTCGGCGATAAGTCGACCCTTTGCACCGAGTTTGAGCATGATCGTATCCTGCCAACGGTGTAGTTGAGAGACCGTGCATGTCTTTAAATAGTGAGCATGCTCGGCGAGCAGGAGTGTAACAGCACTCAAGGGCAGATTACGTTCATATTCAGAAAATTTCACGTAGCTGATGAAGCATTGTTTTTCTCGTGCCCGGTGCAAGAGCTCAAAGGCAAGTCTCGATTTACCCGTTCCAGATGGGGCTCCGATCAGAGCGACACTGGCTCCACCTGCTAGAGTGATATCGAACAAACTATGGAGCCTGGCAATTTCTTGATCCCGACCAACCATGGGAATGCGATAGTTTAATTCGCGTAGCTTGTCTTTGCTGCCTAAAGCGAAGTCAGTAAGTTCCTCCCCAGATCTAAGAGCTTGCAAGCATCTCTCTAGATCAGCGGCAAGACCAAAGGCCGAGTGATAACGATCCTGAGGGTTTTTGCGAAGGAGTTTACTAATGATGTCGCTCAATGCCAGGGGGAACCCAGGGAATAGCTCATGCAGTGGCTTAGGAACCTCAAATAGCAGGCGATTGACCATTTCCCTACTATCGTTTGCCGAAAACGGCACCAGACCAGTGGCTGTCTCATAGAGAGTGACGCCCAAGGAGTAAAGGTCACTGTTGGCATTGCCCGCCATTTTCACAAAGCCAGTTCGTTCTGGAGGCAAGTAGGCAAGAGTCGCAAGATTTTCATTTCGATTCAGCAGATTGCCTTCAAGAAATCCGCCGTGACCAAAATCGACAATGACGATTTGTGATTGATCCTTGTCGCGAAAGCATAGGTTATTTGGTTTGAGATCCCCATGGTACTGGTTTTCCTGATGGAGGAGCATGAGTCCTTCACAAATCTGATGGCCGATGGTAGCCAATTCGAGCGCGCTGAAGATAAGCTCACCCGAATTTTTGTGCTGTTTTCTTGCAGCGATACTCTTTCCCAGATCACCGCCGCCTAAAAATTCTTCGATGATATAAGGCAAGACACCATCGAGTTCGATGCCATAGATCCTCACGATACTGCTATGCTGAATTCGGCTGATGGCAAGACTCTCTCGGTGCACCATTTCAATTGATTCGACATTGAACTGCTGGAGTTTCTCGGCGTTGAAGCACTTCACTGCCACAAGCTGATGCTCTCCATCGCGCAGCATCGAGGCTCGATAGACTTCGCCAATACCGCCAGAGCCAACGAGATCGATAATTTCGATTTCGCCCTTCTTTAGGATATGGCCAGCTTTGAGGTGTCGTGTCATTCTTTAATCCTGATGCAATTACCCGATTTCATATCGGAAAATAAATGAAAAGAATGAATCTTTGGCTGAGTGCCCAGTTGGTTGAATGGAATATTCAGCAGCAAAGCCTGGGAATTGTCGAGACTTGCTTTTCTTTTGCACTGTACTTGAAACAGCGCTGCGAAAAGCGAAAATCACTCATCAATGTCACTTTGACTATATTGATGAATTCGGTGGCTTGCACTTGCTTGCAAGCAAGCGCAATAGAACTCCTTATCATCCGCCAGCTTCTGCCCACGCTCTGCTTTTCCGCATGACACAGCAGTAAAATTTCGCTAACAAAAGAAGCACATTTCCAATTTCTGGCTCTGGAGACACTTCATGTTGCGGATCCAAAAGGCTTTGCATCTTTTGCTGGCATTGTTTTTCTTTCAAAGTCCACGACTGATGGCAGAGGGTATTCTGTTCCACGGTGGAACCATACTCTCAAGCTCGGGGAGTAAGGCGAGCCATGACGCCATGCTGATTGAAAACGGAATCATCGTCGCCTTAGGTTCTTCGAATGAGCTAAAGAAAACATATCCGCAAGCGAAGCTGGTCCCCCTGCAGGGCAAGACTGTGCTGCCAGGAATCATCGATTCCCACGCCCATGTCGCTGAATTGGGCGCGGATTCTTTGTATGCCGATGTTTCTAACTGCCAAAGCGTGGAAGAGATGATCCAGGTCCTTAAAGCCTTCTATCCGCAAGCAAAGGCCGGCACTTGGTTGCTTGGGCAAGGCTGGGATGAGGGCGTTTGGGGGAGTCGTGGCTATCCTGATCGACAGCTGCTCGATCAAGCTTTTCCTCAGAATCCGGTGAAACTGGAATCACGACATGGCTTCGCGGCTTTCTACAATGCCGAGGCTCTGGCCCGCGGCGGCATCAATCGCCAGCGTGCTAATCCCACGGGCGGAACGATTCTTCGTCGTGCCGATGGCGAGGCCACCGGGGTGCTGCTTACACTCGCTAAAAAGTTGGTGGATCAGCACATTCCTCCATTAAGCCTGGATCAGGAGCAAAGTGCTATTCTGAAAGGCTTGCAGACCATGGCGTCGGCAGGTGTGACATCGGTTCATGAAGCGGGTATCAATCGGCAACGCCTCCCCGCCTGGGAAGATTTGGCGCGCCGTGGAAAATTACCGATTCGGGTTTACGGCCTGTTGGATGGCAATGATCCAGCGCTGGTTGCCGATGCGGTCAAGCGCGGTTTCTACCAAACGGACGACACATTTTTTACCCTGCGCGGATTCAAGGTGTATTACGATGGTTCCCTTGGTTCACGGACCGCGCTGCTCGCCAAGCCCTATAGTGATCGTCCTCTCGAAGCAAAGATGACAGAACGAATTCCCCTCGCCAGCATTCGGGCTTTAGCCGAGAAAGTCAGTCCGCAAGGTTTTCAACTGGCGGTTCACACTATCGGTGATGCAGCCAATCGAAACATCATTGAACTCTATCGAGAGATCCGCAAAAAATTTCCCCAGCTTGATCTACGCTGGCGTCTCGAGCATGCGCAGGTGCTTGATCCTCAATCGATCAAAGACATAGCCCAGCTTGGACTGATCGTGAGTATGCAACCCTCCCACGCCGTCGGTGATTCCAAGTGGGCCGAAGAACGCCTTGGTGCGGATCGCATCCGCTATGCCTATGCCTGGCGTTCCTTGCTCGATGCAGGGGCGCGTCTCATGCTCAACTCCGATCTGCCTGGAGAGCCTTGGACGCCACGCGAGACCCTTTATTTTGCAAGCACTCGCAAAACTTTGGCAGGCAAACCAGAGAAGGCTTGGTATCCAAGTGAATCGCTGACGGTGGCAGAGTCCCTTAAGGCCATGACAGAGGAGGGTGCCTATGGGGAATTTGCCGAGCATCGATTGGGGCAACTGCGTGTAGGCTATCAAGCCGATTTTGTTATCACGGACCGCAATCCACTGACTCTTCCTCCTGATCAACTCAAAGACCTTCAGATTTTGGAAACATGGGTCGCAGGCAAACGCTTCGTGGTCCAAGCTCATCCGAGCTGAACGGGAAAAACATCGGCCGTGACATTCTCAACGCAAAAGAATTCTTGGCCATAAAAGTTTAAGCAAAAATAGCCCGCCGACAGGGCCAAGATCTTCGCCTGAGGCCAGCCTCGTCATTGAGTGGCTGTGCTTTAATCCGTGTCGGCGGTATCTGCGACATCTTAGATAGATTGGTGAATCTTTTTGTACACTCCTGTTAATTTTCTCCAACATACCTAATTCTATTCAAGTCAAACCAATATCGGTCTTTGTCGGGTGGTACAGTTATTGCGACAGGCGGGGGAAGAGGTT
This sequence comes from Oligoflexus sp., assembly GCA_041737755.1. Lineage (GTDB taxonomy): Bacteria > Bdellovibrionota_B > Oligoflexia > Oligoflexales > Oligoflexaceae > Oligoflexus. The sequence continues at coordinate 3,696 of JBGSRE010001004.1, read as the reverse complement.
TTTCTCCAAATCAAGTTTTGGTTGACAGCTTCACATTTTCACCCGGTATGCAGAGGTTCGCCCATGCGCAAAAGCTGGAAACTCCTCATGGCCTGTTTCAGGCATGTCCCCTTTGATTTCAGGACTGTGATCTGCTTGCTTTCGATAGCATACTCTGTTGGCCATGCGAGCCCCGCGGAATCTTCCGAAGATCAACAGCTGGAAGCGAAGACGAGTGAAGGAAATCAACAAGAGAAGCAAAGCTACAAAAACCTGCTCCCCCAAATCGAGCTAACAGACCTGAGAGAAAAGTCGAGTGAGAGGCGTCATGGGTTCGATGATGAGGATCGTTCTTTCAGTGAGGGCACGAAACTTAGAAATTTTGCTTCTATGACGGATTTGGCCAAGGCTATTCTCGATTATGTCGAAGTTCCAAACGCTTTACGGGACCTCTTGACCAGCGCCAAACTCAGTGTGCGTATGCAGAAAGATTCAAAAGGCTGGCGGCCCGTACGCATTGATGGTGATCCTTATCTCAGAGCGATATTTTATGAATCATGGATATATCTCAGTAAAGGTTCCGAGTTTCGGCGAGTCCTTGAAAATCTGAGCTACTCAACAGTCCGCTTTGAAGTCAATCTGATCGTGTCGTCCTCCCTAGCTATCGATGAAAAACCGCAGTCGAAAATCCAAGGAAATTTTATTGTCCTCGACTTGAATCTAAAGAGGTCAACTGCCAAGGAATGGAAGCTTCTATCTGCCTGGCTGGCTAATGGCGATCCCGTATTTGGACTCAACGTTATCGGACTGGCGCTCTACGTCTATGATGCTTATAAAAGCCGCAATAGGGATGATCCTATCCTGATCAGGCTGCAGCAATCTCCGGCCTATAAAGCGCCGGTTAGGTCCTGATACACTTTTGATTCAATCCAGACGCTTTCACGCTCAGATTTGGTAATCGTAGTAAGGCTCCCTAACGCGCCCAAGATCTCCGCCTACTTGCGGCGCCTCCTTCTATCGTACAGCCTGGAGCAACATGGCATCAAAGCTTTAGCGATTCCTGTCGATTTTGGGCAGTAACGAATGGAACTTCACTCTTCGATCGCCTAGCCACTTCGAACTTGCGGAGAGATCAACCCCACATCTCGGTTCGAATGGAATCCAACGGATCCGAGTTTTGACTGATATTTTTTCCAATTTTTTCGATTTACCGCCTATCGAATCTTACCTTTTCATACCGATGAATCAAGATGCCTTGGTTCATGCTGGGTCCTGGCCGATGACGACTGGAGCTACTTACTCTGAGGTGTGCTTTGCTTCGTTTGACTTTGTTCCTAGCACTCAGTCTTTGGTCCACTGCGAGTGCAGCGCAGTTGCTGCAAACTCCTATTGAGATCAATGCTGATCTAGAGTCAGTAGACTTGAATAAAGCACTCTGGTTTCTGGAAGATCATGAGAATCGATACTCGGCCGAGGATATTCAAAATCCAGAGTTTCTGAAACTGTTTGCGCCGACCAAAAAGCGCTCACCTAACTTTGGTTTTACTGATGCCTCCGTATGGGCCAAAGTCCCTCTGATCAATACTAGCAAGCACACACTGGCCGTGATTGTCAGTGAAGCCTATGCGATAACGGATGCTATCGACTTTTGGATGGTTCATCCCTTAACGGGTACGATCGAACATGCGCGCATGGGCGATCAGATTAGCAACGACAAAAATCGCCAATTCAATCGATTGCCGAGCTTTCAAACGAAGATACTTCCAGGCCAATCCTGGCTGCTGATGCGAATTCAAACCCAAGGATCGATGATTTACAATGTAACGCTATTCAATGAGCAAGACTTTTACAGGACCACGACCAAGGAGTATGTTTTTCTCTATACTTGCTTAGGCATCTTGACTGTCATGGGTTTTTACAACTTTTTCATTTGGCTGCAGCTTCGTAAATTGCCTTACTTAATCTACTTTGGCTTTATCTTGACTATGGTTGGCCAAACGCTGGCGTATTCAGGACTTTTGGTGCATTTCATCAGTGACTACAGTTGGGCGATGAATCACGGCTATGTTTTCGTTGCTAACCTCGCCGCATTCTTTGCCTGTCTATTTCCTTTGGTGTTCCTCTCACTGCACGGCCGTCATCCTTGGCTCGAACGTTTCTGTTATCTCGGCATCTTCTTGCATCTCGTTTCCAATCTCGCCCTCCTTCACTCCTACAACCTCGGAGCCAAGACTTCGATCCTGGCGGCAACCATGGCCTCGGTGATCACCCTTACCTGTGGTATTGTATGCTCGCTGAAACGCTACCGACCGGCCTATTTTTTCACTTTGGCTTGGGTTGCGCTGATCATCGGTAACTTCATTCGTATGGCCATGTCGTCTGGCTTTGTTCCCGTTTCTTTCTGGTCGGAATGGGGTGTTCTGGTCGGTTCTGTTATTGAAGTCGTCCTGCTCTCGCTCGCCTTGGCAGATAAGGTGCGCCTCACTGAAAAATTGGCCTTCGAAGGTATCGATCGACTGAATCAAAATCTAGAAAGAACAGTCGCTGAGCAAACTCAGGAGCTTCGAGCCAACAATTTGAATCTACTCAATCAGAAACAAACGATTGAAAAAGCTAATGAAGAATTGAAGGAGCTTGACCATACCAAAACCGCATTCTTCCGCCAGGTATCCCATGAACTGCGAACGCCCTTGACACTGATCCTCGGTTCTCTGCATTTCCTAGAGCAAAGCAATGCTGGGAGCGAGGTGCGAACAGCTCTGCGTAATTCCAAGCGTCTGCTCCGACTCGTCAATCAACTCTTGGATTTCCAAAGACTGACCCAAAACAAAAGAGATGAATCGACTTCCGTTGTCGATATGCGCTCCTTACTTGCGTCCATCACGGAGGCTTTCTACGACGCTGCTCGGGAGCATGGAATCCATCTGGTTCTCGAAGATTTAACATCGCAGAGTGAAACGCCCTGCGTAAAGGGCAAGATCGATTCCCTGGAAAAAATATTTTTCAACTATCTTGCCAATGCACTGAAATATACTCCCACTCAAGGTCGGATCAAGATCCTCTTGGAGTCTCATGCGGGCATGGTGCGCGTTACTGTCGAAGACAATGGCCCAGGGATTGAGTCTGATCAGCTCGGAAGTCTCTTTGAAATATTTAAGAGACTCCCGGAAAGAAATGGTCAGATACGGGAGGGAACGGGGATAGGTTTGGCTTTGTGCAAAGAATTAGCCAGCAGCATGAAGGGTGAAGTTGGGGTTTCCAGTCGAATCGGCCTGGGATCGAGCTTTTGGGCAGCGTTTCCTTTGGATTCTGGCCTTGAAATGGCTCTGCCGCTCTATGATATTCTCTTCATTGATGATGAACCAGCCATTCAAATGGAATTTGCTCAATCCATGGCTCGCCTTTCCAGCTTGGATAAATTTATGATCGTCGGCACTTTCGAAGATGCCGAACTCAGACTCAGGAAAAATCGCTTTCGCTGCATCATTTCCGATATCAACTTGGATTCCGAAAAGGGCAATGGTGTCGATCTTCTGACATTGGCCTTTCAGCTTTACCCCGATTCGGTCCGGATTATTATGAGCGCGGATCGGTCGGGTGAAAAACTGCAGAAAGCGCTGGATCAAGCTCGCATCTCGACCATGCTCTTCAAGCCTTTCACCTGGAAAAATGAACTGGAAAAAATCGAAAAATTGATTGCAGATTGCCCCATGCAGC
>JBGSRE010000728.1:0-2602 GCA_041737755.1 Oligoflexus sp. | reverse complement strand
TTGCCAATGGCTGGCGAACGAAGATGCCTCGCCATCGTTTATGAAAAGATAAAGTATAAATCAGCGAAGTCTGCATTGAACTTCGATTCCGCCGATCTCAAGACAAGCGGCAGTTTCACTTTTTAGGAATTCATTCAAAACTGTAGAAGACCCCCAGCAAAGCGTGCAGACATGATGGTAAATCTGTAACAGTTCCTCTTGCCTTCACTTCCCCTTCCCTTTTAAAACATACCCATGGATGATTCCCTCTGATAGCAAGTTCCAGATCTATGCCGAGAAACACTCCAAGATTTTCGGCTTGGTTCGCTTACTTTTAAAAGACTGTGCCAGTGACTGATGATTTTCACCCACAAAGGACTTGTCTTTCATGGGTGAGTTCGCAGAACGGGCGCTTCATTCCGAGATAATTCACTACTTGGTTTCTTAAAAAAAGTGCTTCGAGCAGATGAATCCAAAAGTGTTCACACTTTCACACGCATAAAAATATGCGATCCATGCCAAGTACTGTTTAATCATGGTCGGATTCATTTCAAGATAGAAAATCAGACGGGCTTCATATCCCATTAACTGAAAATCTTGCGAAAAAACTGAACAGAGAATTTATAATTCATTTTTATTGAGTCATCTCTCGTATGCAAGATTCACGTAGAATATTAGTCTTCCTGCTCATCATGTATTTAGTAGTTTTTCGAGACGAACACCTGTATGAACGATAAAATGGAATGACCGAAATCAGCAAATAACACGTTCCGAATGCTTTTTAGGAAGACCTTTTCGATATTGATATGTGACGTAAAAAACTCTTCGCTAAACACTATCAGCTATCACTGCTTCGCTGATTTTTCAGAGGTTTGAGCTCTAATGCAAAGTAGACTGCGTATTTTTGCTGAGCGGATGATCTATACCATTCGAGAACCCCTCTTGGTGATCGATAGCAAGATGCAAGTTCATGTGACAAATCCGGCGTTTTGCAATTGCTTTAAGCTCTCCTCAGAAGCAATTTTGGGACGCACGCTGCAAGAATTGGAACATGGACCATGGAATTCAGCAGATGTTCTTGAAAAATTACATGAGGTCTTTAGCCTTAATAGGGACTTGGAAAATTATGAGGTCGCGGCCTTAAGGGGATCACTTCCCCTCAAGACTTTTGACATCAACGCCAGAAGATTAGATTCGCTTAACAAGAATTCTGCCTTAGGTTCTGGGCTAGTACTTTTGGCTATAGAAGATATTTCGGAAAAGGTCAGAGCCGCTAAAATTGAAAAAGAGAAGATTCAAGCCGAAATTGCTAACCAAACCAAGAGTTCTTTTCTTGCCAATCTCAGCCACGAGATTCGCACCCCCCTTTCATCCATTATCGGCTTTGCTGAACTTTTGAGCCGGGAAATTGCTGTTGATTCCAATAAGTTCACCTATATCGAAATCATTCGTAATAATGCCCGTCATCTGCTTGATTTGGTCGGTGAAGTACTCGATCTTTCCAAAATCGAAGCTCGCAAATTCGAAGTCTTCACCACAGAAGTATGTTTGCTGCATGAAATTGGCTTAGTCTTCGATATTTTACGAGCCAAAGCCAAGGAGAAAAATCTGAGCCTGGAGCTCATATGTTTTCCCTCAACACCAGAAATTATTTCTACCGATCCCACTCGATTTCGGCAGATTCTTATCAATTTGATTGGCAACGCACTTAAATTTACCCAAGAGGGTGGAATTATACTGAAGGTGGGCATGGTTGAAAGTGGATTGCTTCGACTCTCAGTCATCGATACTGGCAATGGCATTCCAGCGAATATGCAGGAGTCCATTTTCGATCAGTTTACCCAAGCAGAGATGCCTGCCTCGCAATCCTGCGAAGGGACGGGACTTGGACTCACTCTCTCGCGAGAACTAGCCCGTCTGCTCGGGGGCGATATTGTTCTCGTCTCCAGTGAGAAGGATAAGGGCAGTCATTTCGATATTTTTATCCAACCTGGAATGTCGCGCAAACTCAGCGAGAAAGATCAGACGGACCCAGCGTCCCTGCCAAGCACTTGGAAAGCCGGTCGACAAAACCTAGAAGGTATTCACGTGCTCCTCGCTGAAGATGGCCCGGACATCCAGGCTCTTTACGTACACTTCCTTCGCTATGAAGGAGCCGACGTGACGGTCGTGGAAAATGGAGAGCAGGCAATTCAAGCAGCTCTGAAGGAATCCTTTGATGTCATTCTTATGGACCATCGCATGCCCATTCTGGATGGCCTGGAAGCAACGTCTCGCCTAAGGGCCCAGGGTTATACAGCACCCATTCTAGCGCTCACTGCCAATGCAACCCGAGAAGAAAGAGAAGCGAGCCTAGCTGCAGGATGCAATGCTTTCATGTGCAAGCCCATTGATAGTGCCACGCTTTGCCAAACTGTATCCCTGTGGAGCTTTGAAAAACAGGCTCCTCGCAGCAAAGACAATGAAGAAAGCCGGCAGCTCTTTCGAGTTGTACCGGCTTCATCTTGATGATCACATCCAAGGCAGGATCTGCGACATCATTTTTTTCTCTGGTGGAGGTTAGCGGGGTCGAACCGCTGACCTCTAGAATGCAAATCTAGCGCTCTGCCAACTGAGCTAAACC
>JBGSRE010000940.1:0-5058 GCA_041737755.1 Oligoflexus sp. | reverse complement strand
GTCCCTGCGATTCGAGCGACGATTGTCATGGTAAGTACCTCATGTTCCGCTGCTTCCAGATTATCATCCCTTTGCTAGGCGAATTTTACCTTGTTCTGCCTGCCTTCGCTCTTGCCACAGCCAACCGCTCTTGCTAGCTTCCACCCTCTGTTTGGGGCCCATTCCAAACGAAGTTTTGCGTCACTATAGCGTAGAGGGATCATCATGAAGAAATCCATAAGTAGCCTGGCTTTGTGCCTCGGGCTTGGACTGAGTGGACTATCAGCTGCCGAAACGTCCAAGACAGCTGCGGATGCAAACAAATCTAGCAGGGCAGCAGAAGCGAATAGCTCGCCTGTGACAGTTGCTGAAGCCAAATCTTTTATTGCACAAGTTGATAAAGACCTGAGGCGCTTGCTCGTCAAACAATCGAAAGCCGATTGGGCGAAGCAAACTAATATCACCGCGGAAACGGAAGCCACTGCGGCAGCTGCCAACTCGGATTATCTCAGCTATTCGACCAAAATGATTCAGGCATCCGCCCGCTTTTTGCCTATCATGGATCAGTTGGACAAAGATACTCGTCGGCAAATCGAATTGATTCGTTTTAGCGCGACGTTGACGGCACCCTTGGATCCGGCAAAATCGAATGAATTGGCCCGCATCACCACATCCATGGATGCGGAATATGGCAAAGGCAAAGTCTGTGATGCCAAAGGCAAGAACTGCAAATCACTTGGCGATCTGGAAGATATTCTAGCCAAGAGCAGAAACCCCAAGGAATTGCTGGAAGCCTGGAGCGGCTGGCATAACACTATCGGTAAAACCATCAAGAATGATTATCAACGTTTTGTTGAGCTCGGCAATGAGGGGGCTCGTGGAATCGGCTTTGCCGATATGGGCGAACAATGGCGATCGGGCTATGACATGGCGCCGGCTGATTTCGAAAAAGAAGTCGATCGTCTTTGGGGACAGGTAGAGCCACTTTATAAGGACCTGCATTGCTATGCTCGGCAAAAATTGAGCGAAAAGTATGGTTCCAAGCTAGTTTCCAAAAGCGGCGGTGGTCTGCCGGCTCATTTAGTTGGCAATATGTGGGCTCAGGATTGGAATTATATTTATCCAGAACTTCAGCCTTACCAAGGCCAACCGGAAGTTGATGTGACGCCGGCTTTGCTGAAGCAAAACTATACTCCGGAACGGATGGTGAAACTGGCCGAATCATTTTTCACCTCGATCGGTCTGAACCCTTTGCCCGCAAGTTTTTGGGAACGCTCCATGTTCGTCAAACCAGAAGGCAAAGAAGTTGTCTGTCACGCCAGTGCTTGGGATCCTGAATACGCAGGCGATGTCCGTATTAAAATGTGTATCAAAATCAATCAGGAAGATCTGACGACCATTCATCACGAACTGGGTCATGATTATTACTTCCTCTCTTATTTTAATAAACCCATGCTCTATCAATCGGGGGCCAATGATGGTTTTCATGAAGCCATCGGCGATGCCATCGCGCTGTCGATGACGCCGGATTATCTGAAAAAAGTGGGCCTGCTCGAATCCACTGCTGACAATGAAAAAGCCGTGATCAATTCCCAGATGCAAAAAGCATTGGACAAAGTTGCCTTCTTGCCATGGGGCCTGCTGGTCGATAAATGGCGCTGGGATGTTTATTCAGGTAAAGTCGCTGCAAAGGATTGGAACCAACACTGGTGGGATCTGCGTCTGAAGTATCAAGGCGTCACCCCTCCTACCGCTCGTCCTGCCGAAGCATTTGATCCAGGCGCCAAATATCATGTTGCCGGCAACACGCCCTACATGCGCTATTTCCTCGCCGATATTTTGCAATTCCAATTTCATCGCGCTCTTTGCGAAACGGCTGGACACAAAGGGCCTTTAAATACCTGTTCTATTTATGGCAACAAAAAAGCCGGAGAGAAGCTGCGCAAGATGATGGAAATGGGCTCATCCCAACCTTGGCCGGAAGCCTTGGCTCAGATTACAGGTAAGAAGACGATGGACGCTTCGGCCATGATTGACTACTTTGCGCCGCTGCAAGCCTGGTTGAAAAAAGAAAACAAGTCACAGAACTGCGGCTGGGACAACCCCACCCCGATGCCTGTGAAAACGCATTGATTCATCCGAAGAGGCCTTCCGGCCTCTTTTTTTTGATCAAGAAAAATCTTTGTCAGTCATCTCATTCTGAAATTTGGCCTGCGTATAGCCGCAGCTGGTTTCGGGATGGGCCAGAATCCTTGGGGAATCTTTCACACAGATCATCTGATTGAAATCCAAGGCTTTTTGCTGACCAGCAAATTCCAGGAGGGATTTGGCCTCGGTAAACAGCGGGCCCTTGCTTTCGCCTTTATTTTTGCAAATCAAAGCTGTTGCCAGCATCATCTTCGCACAGGGATCTTCGGCATCCAAAGCCAAGCCTTCGCGATGAAACTCAATGGATCGATCCATATTGCCACGAATTTTAAAGAGGAAACTGACCAACCAAAGATCGGGAACTACGCGATGGAAGAGTCCCAACCCATATCGCACCGAGCCCTGGAGGCTCGAATTCGGCCGAAACTGGATATTAAATCCGGACGCCAGAACATCCATCCACATTCGATGGATCTTTGGGCCATGTTTCAAAGACGCAAAGATCCCATCAATGGCCGAAATTTTAGCCAGATTGGACGCATAGAAAAATTTACAGAGAGGATGATCCGCCTGACTTGCTAGGCACACTTCGGTGGCTTTTAAACCAACTTCGAGGAGCCGGCGGGCTTCTGGAAAGCGCTCAGGTTCTTTATAAAAGGACGACACGACAAAGCTGTCAGCAGCCAGCAGCCAATAGCCATCCCACCAGTCTTTTTCCTTCAGCAGGATATCGCTGATGATTTTCATCCGCTGCTTGTGCTCTTCCAGGCTTAAAGGCTGCGTTTCAAACTTTTCCTGAAGTTGTTCGTAGAGAGGCCCACCTTCCGCCGTATGTCTTTTGAAGGGCTGACGGTCGACAGGATAGTTTTTATAGCTTTCCGCTTTGAGTTCCAAGCCAAGCAAAACGCAGCAAAGCCAGACCAGGATACGGATAAAGTCGGACATTCCTTTTCTCCAGAGCTTGAGTCATCCATGTTCGCAGGGTGGCATAGTACCATAGAGAAAAAAAGCCACTGTAAATTTTTGGCAAGCTTGGAAAAAACTTTCTCCCCTGTCCTCCCTGATGCACAATCAGCAAGCACGAACTGGGAAGGGTCAAAACATGCCTTTGGTTACCAGCATCAAAAAGATCGGCCCCGAAGCCTGGAAAAGCTTGGAATCAGAGGATTTTCCGTTCACCGACTATGGGTTTTTGCTGGCCATGGAAGACTCCGCCAGCGTCGGTGCGGATGCCGGCTGGCAGCCTGTCTATCTCCAGGCCTTCGATGCCACTGGGCTGGCAGGCGTGCTGATTGGTTTTGTCAAAAGTCACAGCTATGGCGAATATATTTTTGACTGGGATTGGGCCCGGTTTTATCAACGCTATCAAGTGCCCTATTATCCCAAATTGCTTTTCGCCATCCCCTTTACCCCGGCGACAGGTCCAAGGATTTTGATCCGTGCCGATGCAGATGCCAAGGCCATCCGCTCCGAGCTCATCCAATCAGCGCTGCAGATCATGGATAAAAGCCAATTGAGTTCTATCCATGCCCTATTCATTACGCCGGACGAAAGCGCAGCTTTTGAAGAGCATGATTTTGTCATTCGCCATTCGCTTCAGTATCACTGGCGCAATCAAAATTATCGCGACTTTCAGGATTATCTGGATAGTTTCATCGGCAAAAGACGTCGAGATATCGCTCGGGAACGACAGAGAGTCCAAACTTCCGGTTTATCCATTCAGTCGTTTCGTGGTGCCGATCTCACCCCAGCCCATGGCGAGGCTATGGAGCAGCTTTACCTTTCGACAGCCGAAAAGAAGGACGCTATTCCCTATTTGCGTCCAGGATTTTTCACTCAGATATTCTCCAGCATGCCGGATAATATTCTGTTGGTATTGGCCATGAAAGACCAGGAGCTGGTGGCAGGTTCGCTGAATTTTTATAAAGGCTCAAGTTTATTCGGACGCTATTGGGGTTGCTTTGAGCAGGTTCAAGATTTACATTTCGAGCTCTGCTACTATCAAACGATCGATTTCGCCATTCAGCAAGGCATCCAACTGTTCGAGGCTGGGGCCCAAGGGGAGCATAAGATTCAGCGCGGCTTTCGGCCGAGTCTGACGCTCAGTGCCCATCGCATTCGCGAGGAAGCGTTTCGAAAGCCCATTGAAAAGTTTATCAGCGATGAAAAATTGGCTATCGCCGAAGCGATCCACGAGCTGGATCGAAAGAGTCCGTTTAAGGTTTAAATGAGCATAACCCATTCTAAACGGAATGGCAGATATCCCGCCTACACCTCAGGAAAATTCTTTATTCCAACTTTATGAGTCCCGTCTTGCCGAGAAAACGCAGAATGCGCGAGGCCCGACGCGATTTCATTTTTCCTTCGCGCACGGCTTTATCATAGGATCCATGAGCCTCTATGGCTGCTTTTTTGATCAGTTGAGCATAGGTGCTAGCCAATCGGCCTTCCTGTAGCTCCCACCTCTCCACAAACACCTGTATGCGCTCCAATTCTTCCGCATCCAACCAAACCCCATGATCATCGAGGCAGCGGTCTATGATGATCCCTGAGTTGTATGAATAATTCTGACGTTTCATCGCTTTGCCGCAAACGATGCAATCTAAGCCGCTCGCAATATCAATCGGTATAACTGTTTGTGACTTGGTCTGCGATTCAGCAGCAACAATCGATGGCTGATCAGCGTCGTTGAAAACCTTGTCCCGGGCCCGCACGATATCACCAAGCTCATTGGCATCGCACCACACGCCCTGACAGTTTGGACATAAATCGATGAACTTCGCTTCGTATGTCACCTCCTGCAACGGTGTACCGTCGAGCGGGCACCGGCGCGGGCCTTGTACTGGCTTGCCCTGGATCTTGGCCATCGATTGGCCGGTGCTTGTCCATTCGCCTTCCATCACAATCTGCACCCGGGCCAGCTCACTCTTA
>JBGSRE010000912.1:0-1928 GCA_041737755.1 Oligoflexus sp. | reverse complement strand
GCCTGGCCGCATCTGCTCCAGCATCTCGCGGGTTATGAGAATAGGGGCTCGGCGGCCAAATACTTGAGCCGCTGTAATGACGACATCGGAGAGAGCACACTGTTTGGCCATCGCCTGGCGCTGCAGAGCGACTTGCTCTTCGGTAAGAGCCTCGGCATAACCGTCTTTGGTCTGCTTGGTTTCGCCAAGGTCAATTTTGACGAACTTGGCGCCGAGAGACTTGACTTGCTCCTCGACTATCGGGCGCGTATCAAAGGCATCCACCCGCGCGCCCAATCGCTTGGCCGTGGCAATCGCTTGCAAACCTGCAACACCGACGCCAACGATAAAAAAACGGGCTGGCTTGATGGTGCCTGCCGGCGTCATCATCATAGGTAAAACTTTGGTCATATGCTGGGTTGCCAGGAGGACGGCAACATATCCTCCAAGATTTGCCTGTGAACTCAGCGCATCCATTTTCTGGGCGATGGTCGAACGTGGAATAAGTTCCATGGCGACCGATGACACCTTTTGCGCTCGCAATTCTTCAATCAAGTCGTGGGAGTTGAAAGGATCGAGATGGCTGATCAGCATTTGACCGGGCCGGAGAGCCTTCACCAGCGAGGGGTCCGGCTTTCTTAAAGAAAGCACAATATCGGCCTGTGCGACTCCCTGGCTACGATCGGCTAGGACGCTGGCTCCGACCGATTGGTATTGCTGATCAGAGATGCCAATGGTCCGTCCTATACCAGCCTCGACCAGAATCTCAGCGCCTAGCTTTTTCAGTTTGCTCACCGACTCTGGAACGATAGAAACACGAGGCTCTTCCGGGCTCAGTTCGCGAGGGAAAAATAACTTCTGCACGCGGTTTCCTTTTTGGAAATCAAATCCTGCACTCAGGGCAAGAGGCTCGCCCCTTGGTGAACTATACACATTGAATGCGGAAAGTAGCAGTCAAACTCAAGTGGATCTCAGCTGCAATCCTACGGCTATGGGGTCGACGGAGAGCGGCAGCAAAAAATCGGAGCAAGAAGTCGTTCCTGACGCCGCAATAGTTGCGCAAGAGGGGATTTCGCAGCGGAAGCGCGAATTAAATGGACGGACTCTGCTTTCTACGACAAAGATTATGTCAACATGTAGGGAGGAAGCCATGAGTAAAGTATTGGTAACCGGTGGATCGGGATTTATTGGCAGTCACTGCATCTTGCAGCTCTTGGCCGGGGGACATCAGGTCCGAACAACGGTGCGAAGTCTCAAGCGTGAAGCCGAGCTCAGAGCAATGCTCAAGCGTGGCGGTGCCGACCCTGGTGATCGATTAAGCTTTGCCGTCGCTGATCTTGAACAAGACGCGGGATGGGCTGAAGCCGTCAAAGACTGTGAGTACGTTTTGCATGTGGCCTCGCCTTTTCCAGCAACCCTACCTAAGAATGAAGACGAACTGATCATACCTGCCCGCGAAGGTGCGCTGCGAGTTTTGCGTGCGTCGCGTGACGCTGGTGTGAAGAGGGTGGTGCTGACTTCATCATTCGCGGCTGTCGGCTACGGTCATAAGCCGCAAGAGGCTCCGTTTAATGAGCAGGATTGGACCGATCCCAACGGTGAGGGAGTTGCACCCTATACAAAATCCAAAACCTTGGCGGAACGGGCTGCCTGGAATTTTATGGCCAAGGAGGGTGGGAATCTCGAACTCTCCGTCGTAAATCCTGTCGCGGTCTTTGGCCCAGTCCTGGGGCCGGACTATTCAACGTCCATTCTCATCGTGCAGCGCATGATGGATGGCGCCATTCCAGGTTGCCCGAAGTTGACCTTTGGTGCCGTGGATGTTCGTGATGTTGCTGATCTGCACCTGCTTGCCATGACTCATCCGGCTGCCAAAGGCGAGCGCTTCCTGGCCGTCGCAGGCGACTTTCTTTCCATGCTCGATATTGCCAAAATACTGAAGAATAATA
>JBGSRE010000846.1:0-1880 GCA_041737755.1 Oligoflexus sp. | reverse complement strand
GCGTCCTGTGCCTCGTAGGACTGCTGCGGGAATTTCAATCGTCGGATTCACACTTTCTGGATAATACTGCAACCAAGCCTGGCTCGTCGGCACCGTCAGTGGAATCGTGTTATAGGCAAAGGTAATGTCTTTCGTCAGTTTGCCGGTAAGTCCCTGTTTGCCATAGGCGGCACCGAGAAAGAAGGAGCCATGAAAAGGGAACAAACGCAGAGCCAAATCCCAATTGCGAATTTCCACTTCTGTTTCGCCCGAGGCTCCCCCGAAACGACCAACGCTGAATGATGCATTCACGAATTCAGCATAGAAAGCATCGATACTGGCAGTCAAAGGATGTGGTATCCCCACAGATACACTTGGTCCAATTCTAAAATCACCCAGCAAACCCTTGCCAGAAATCTTTGTTGCTGCGCTGGTGGCTGCTGGCGCTGGTTCTTTTACAGGTTCTTTCGCAGTTGCAGCATCCTCTTCGGTCTTAGTCTCGTTTGCGGTTGGAACAGCTTCGGTTTGCTTCGATCCAGACTCATCTTGAGCTTGAATCAGTTGCGGATAAATCCATAAGCACGCTGCCAGTGAAGGCGCAGCCTTCCGCCAATTCATAGAGACTCCTTTTGAAAATCGATAATTGAAATCATAACCAGGGGGAATGCTAGGGTCAAGATAAGTAAGAATGTTTGGCAGTAGGGCTGGCTTTAGACATATGGACAAAGCCATTTAATCCAAGCAGGGCTCTTTTCGGCCTCCTCAGCACCACTCATCATTCGCCAGCCTCATTTTGACTCCAGCCCGCGAAGGCGGAGCAGCAGGCATGCCTGTATGCTTGAGATAATGCGCGATCTGGACGGGATCCAATACCGCGGCAATGATTTCCAGAACAGCATCGCAGCGGGGGCATCGTGAAACATCGATGGCGAAGACTCGTTTTAAGAGCCTCGCCCAACCCAGATAGGGCTTTGCTTTTTGCAGATTTGTCAGTGCCCTCTGGCCTCAGGGAGACCTTACGTTTACGCTTGCCCGGGACCAAGATTATTTCATCACGGCGTTTGAAGTTCGGGGCGAACACTCCCCCATAGCGGACGAGAGGGCTGCGCCGAGGGGGTATCAGAGCGATCAGTTTTTCGATCAACTCTGGAACGATCACGGGCTCCATGGTGAATACCGCGGCGAACATCTATATTATCGACGTGCTCGAGCGTTTGCATCGACTGGCAGGAGGCCCTGATGAAGCTCAGCGATGTGCAAAACGATTGCAGCTGATTCAAACTATGCCACTCCTTATCTTAAGTTCTTTCGCCTTCTGCAGACTTTAGGTATGCGTGCGTCTCGTTACCAACTATAAGACAGGGCTGCCCAAAGTTATTTCATTTGCAATCATTCCCTTAAGGAAGAAGCGACATTGCCCTGGATGTTCTGATAAAATTGCCCGTGCTAAGCTGCTTATCCCTGGCACAAAATCCAAACTTCTGGATGGGTCTGTGCGCTACGCTGTGTCATGGATGAAACTCTTCTGTCGAGAGAGCAAATGGGATCTAAGGACCGAGCGGCTTGGCGATTCTTTCGTCATAATCATACCAGCCTTTTAACCGGCCTGATAGGCGCGTAGCGTTTCATCCAGAGCCAGGCTAGACTCAGGGCTTGAACTATTTAAGAGGAACGTAATGAATAGCCGCCCTGGTCCTGCCCTATCCCAACATAGACAACTGTTGGTCAAACAGCGTCGTGAGCTGGCGGAATGGTTTGGCTTTGAGACGCGCAACAAGTATGAAATCCTCTCGACGACAGGCCAGTCCGTTGGCTTTGCGGCGGAACAAGGCAAAGGCATCCTTGGAATCATGCTCAGGCAGATTCTAGGTCACTGGCGCAGTTTCGAATTGCATTTCTAT
>JBGSRE010000831.1:0-11608 GCA_041737755.1 Oligoflexus sp. | reverse complement strand
ATAGACTACGTCGCGTCGTCGTTACCGGTCTTGGAGTTGTAACTCCTAACGCTAGAAATTGCGAAGAATTCGTTCAATCCCTTCGCATGATGCAATCTGGAATTCGCTTCATCGATAGGCTTAAGGAACTTGGTTTTGCCTGCCAGGTGGGTGGCGTTCCTCCAGGTATGAAGGAAGTCGCCGAGCGGCTGTTCTCCGAAGATCTTCGCTTCGCCATGAATGAATACACGAGCTATGCGGCCATCGCTGCTCTGGAAGCCTTTGCCGACGCAGGACTCAAACCTGTTCCGGCTGATGCCGAGCGAGCGATGGAAGATACCGGCGCAATCATCGGCACAGGGATCGGTGGTTTGGACACTTTCTCTGAAAAAGTGTTTCCCAATGTCGCAGCCCATAAAATTAAACGACTTGGATCCACCGTTGTCGAGCAGATCATGGCCAGCGGAGCTTCGGCACGCGTCGGTGGACTGCTCGGCTTAGGGGGCGAAGTCACGAGCAATAGTTCCGCATGCAATACCGGCACAGAAGCCATCGTCCTTGGCACCCGCTCCATTCAATGGGGACTATCGGATCGAATGGTCGTTGGTGGAGCGGAGGGATCAGATCCCCATATATGGTCGGGATTCGATTCAATGCGCGTCTTGAATCGGTCGCACAATCATGATCCTGAAAGTGCTTCACGGCCGCTCAGTGCAAGTGCTGGCGGATTTATTCCTGGCAGTGGCGCGGGAATATTGGTCTTGGAAGAACTCGAGACTGCGCTCAAACGTGGTGCGAAAATCTATGCCGAAATTATCGGTACAGCCGCAAATTCTGGCGGCATGCGATCTGGTGGCAGCATGACTGCGCCAAGCCCTCGCGGTGTTCAGACCTGTATTCGAAATGCCTTGATGCAAGCTGAGATTTCCCCTGATAGTATCCAATACATCAATGGTCATCTCACTGCGACAATGGCTGACCCTATGGAAATTCGCAATTGGTCAGAAGCTTTGGAACTCGGTCCTGATCGATTCCCTCTTATCAATTCCACGAAATCCATGATCGGACATGCTCTCGGTGCTGCAGGAGCGATTGAGTCAGTAGCGACTCTCCTGCAAATGACGCACGGGTTTGTTCATGGGTCTCGGAACTGCGAAGATTTTCATCCCGAGATCATAAAGTTTGAAAACTGCGTGCCCAAGCAGTCTAGCGACACACCCATCTCGATCGCGGCGAAAGCTAGCTTTGGATTTGGTGATGTGAACAGCTGTATCATTTTCAAAAAATGGAGTCAGTGACAATGGAACAAGCAGAAATCTACACGAACGTGGTTCGCATCATCTCGAAACATGCGAAAAATGAAGAAGCTCTGAAAACTTTGAGCATCGACACACACATCATCAATGACTTGCAAGTCAACTCCGCACGTCTTGTTGATATCGTTCTCGACTTCGAAGATACATTCGATCTCGAAATCAGTGATGATGACGCCGATAAAATCAATACCATCGGTGATGCAGTAAAACTGGTCAAAGACCTGCTGCACTGATTCATCTCGATCAAGAATCCCAGCTCAGGCTCGAGCTGGGTTTTTGCAATTCTCCGCGGCACTGCTGCTTTTCTTTTGGAATGCCCGACTGTGGAACTCGCAGCCAGACATCGTTTATCCCTTCGCGTCCAGAAGTTCTGGGGGTTTGTGAACCTGATTTGGTTCGGACCGCTTTTCCTGTTTATTCTGCGCTGGCTGGGTGGTTATCGCTGTGCGAATCGCGAGGCCGTGCGCAATAAGCTGGAAGGAATCCTGAAGGACAATCCCAATCGCCCGGTTTTGCTTTGCTCCAATCACATGACTATGATCGATTCCATGCTGCTCACCCGATTTTTATTTCCTTTTACATCGCTTTTTTCCAATTTTGAACGCTTCCCTTGGAACGTTCCCGAATTGCAAAACTTTGGCGTGAATCCACTCTATCGGCTGATGTGCTATCTTGGGAAATGCGTTTATATAGAACGACATGGCAGCATAGAATCCCGCAAGCTTTCCTGGTCGAAGATTACCTGGCTCAATCACCAAGGTGACTTCATCTGCATTTTTCCAGAAGGCGGGCGCACCCGAACCGGCCGGGTCGATCGCGATGCGGCTGTTTATGGTGTCGGTCAGCTCTTGCAGGACAACCCTAACACTCTGGTGATTTGCACTTACCTCCGCGGTAAGGGACAGGACAGCTTTAGTTTTTTCCCCAAGCGTGGTGAATCCTTCTTCGTGGACGTTTCTGTCTGTGAATGCAAGGTGAGTCCTGGTCGTCGCGGCCAAAAAGAAATCACCATGCAAATGTTCGATTGCCTGGAAAGTATGGAGCAAAAATACTTTGCGGCTCGGCAATGATATTGTTGATATCGCCTTCACAGCGGAGCACAACCCCCGCTTTGTCGATCGCATTGTCAGTCCCTTGGAAAAAAGCCTCTTTCCTCCATTGAGCTTGAGCGATCCCCTCCTGTGGAAGCTTTGGGCAGCCAAGGAAGCCGCTTACAAGGCTATTAAACAAAAGCTGGACATCCCTTTTCATCATCGGGAATTTCTGGTCAACAGGACAATGACCAGCGTTAGCTATCATGAGCAGACGCTCCAACTCGCGGTGATTCAAAGCGGTGATTTCATTTTTGCCGTAGCTTCCGATCTTTCAGCCGAACAGATTCACAGTCGCCTTGCTACTTTTGATCAAGAACCCACAGCCGATCAGCAAAGCCAAAAAGCTCGCGCTATGCTGCTGGAATTGGCTGCTGAGTCGCTTCAACTGCCCGAGGCTGAATTGAGTCTGCAATCCGATGCCCGCATCCCCAGGATCTGTTACCAAGGTCAAAGGCTGAATGTTCCCATCAGCCTCACTCATCATGGGCGCGGTGTGGCCGCTTCTCTAGGCAGAGTTCACCTCTTGTCCAACGCATAAGCTGCTTGCCAGAAATGCTGCCCCCCGATATGCTTTGGGCCCTGATTTTCAGGTCTTTCAGGTCCCTGTCTGTCTGAATTGGCATCCTAGATCCCGACTGAGACGAACTGCACAGCCGCCCTTTCATGAGGACTTTAAAGCCATGAGTAGCTTGGAATTAACCGAAGAAGAACGCGCCCTCATCGCGGAAGAAGAGCAGATTTTCAAGGGCGTCATTGAGGCTATGATGGAGGCCCGTCGCAAAAGACAGGCCAGTCATGATCACCTGTCCCAGCGCCTGGAAGATCTGCGGGAAGAGGCTTCAAAAGCCAAAAGCGCAGACTTACCCGCGCTCTTTGATCAGATGAATACCCAGCGGGCTTTGATGGAAAGACAGCCGGAAAATCGGCTGCCCGATATTCAATCGCCCTACTTCGCCCATATGTGTTTGGAAGAGAAGGGGAAGCGCCGAGAAGTTCTGCTTGGACACCTGACTTTTTTGGAGAGCCGTCAGCTTCCCATCATCGACTGGAAACATGCACCCATCTCGCGTATTTTTTTCAACTACCGCGAGGGTGAGGAATACGAAGAGGAATTGCCGGGCCGGATGGCTATCGGCAGCGTCGTCAAGCGTCGGGTTGTGACCATCAGTCGTGGCCAGCTTTGGCGAATCCATGCTTTCGGCCAGAGTTTCCGCCGCAAAGAGGATGGCAGCTGGATGCGCGACAGCGGTGGATTTATTCCGACCCTGGCCGGCGGCTCAGGGACAGCCAGCAGGGCTCTGCAATCGGGCTTGGGTCTGACCAATACCCCGACTCCAGATGTGTCGGCATTACTGGATCCAGAACAGTTTCGTTTGCTCACCCAAGATCGCGACGATCCTCTCTTGATTCTGGGGGGCGCCGGCTGTGGTAAAACGACAGTTGCGCTTCACCGCGTGGCTTTCCTGCATCATCAGCATCCGAGTATTTATCCGCAAAATAAAATACTTGTCGTCGTTCCTGAAGAAGGTTTGGTGCGATTATCGCGCAAGCTATTGGATAGCCTTGGCCTCGCCCAGGTGGAAGTCCGCACCTTTGATGCCTGGGTGGAAATCCATGCAAGGCGGATACTCCGTTCTCTCCCCCATCGCACCAGCGATTCTGTGTCATCCAATGTCAGTCGCTTGAAAAGACATCCTGCTCTGCTGAGAATTTTCCCCGAAATCGTCAAGCGGCAGATGGAAGAAATCCTTCGCAATTTGGACCGCCATATTCCAGGTTCGCAGCATATCCATTCTTTGCTACGTGATCGAAGCGATTTAACCATGCTCGATCGGCTGAACCAAGCGGAAGCTCAGCTGGCACGTGAAGCCCTAGAACGCGGTGGACACACGGTGTCCCTCCTGCAGCAAACGATCAAGAAATTCTTCGATGATAAGCGTAAACGTTACCTGAACACCGTCGGTGACCGGGCCGATCTTTACACCAACTTGGAACTTCTCCAATTAGCCGCGCAGCATGCCAATGGTCAGATAAGTGAAAGCATGATACGCGATACGATCAGCCATGTTCTGGAACAATTAGGTCAAAATGCCGAGCAGCAGTATGGAGGATTTGCCAGCGATTCGCTTGAAACAGTCGATGGACGTTCCCTTATCGATGATGAAAATGAACAGTCGCTGGCCAACACGATTGATGTCGAGGATTTCGCTGTTCTTTTGGAACTGCATGCTTATAAAAGTGGGCGTGACGTTTCCCGAAATGTTCGACTGAAGACTTATGCTCACATGGTCATTGATGAAGCTCAGGATCTCGCAGCCGTCGAATTGAAAGTGTTGGGCCGCGCCCTCGATGATGATGCCGCTATTTCGATAGCCGGGGACGCAGCACAGCAGATCGATCCCACCCATAGCTTTGCATCCTGGGAACATGTTTTGGATGAACTTGGCTTGCCGCGGGTGAACGCGAACTTTCTGCAAACCACCTATCGTTCCCCTGAACCCATCGCCGCCTTTGCTCATTCGATTCTCGGCACTCTCGCTCCAGCGCAACGCCCGAAGGCTATTCGCGATGGTTTACCAGTCGCCCGCACGCTGTTTCCCGATGAGGGACAAATGGTGGTCTTCTTGAGCGAGACCTTGACCAATCTCGTGTTGAACGAACCACTGGCCTCCATTGCATTGATTACCAAGACTTGGGACTATGCTTTAACTCTCTACAAACTTCTTCAGGATCTACCTAAGGTTCGTCTTGTGGAAGGAGGAGAATTTGATTTCAAACCTGGCATCGATATTACGCCTGCATCGGAAGTCAAAGGCTTGGAATTCGACTATGTGATTATACCTGATGCTAACATCGGTCTTTACATCGATAAGCCGGAAGATCGCCGCCTCTTACACGTGGCTGCGACGCGGGCCATTCATCAGCTTTGGGTGATCTCTGTCGGCCGGGAATCGCTGATTCTTCCGAGCTTGGAATTAGAATAAAAAAAACCAGGCGGTAGCGCCTGGGTTTTACTGCTCTAAATATGCTTAGCCTAAACTCTGCTCATGATAATGAGCTACGAGTTGGCCCATGGTCGGCAAACCTTCGTCCAGTTTCTGTGCTTTGAGATACTCAGGATTCCAAAGTTTGGAAAAGGAACGTTCACCCAAATCACAGGCGAAAGTCACGATGCGTTTGCCCGGACCCATTTGCAAAGCAGTGTGCAGGGCTGCGGCGGCATTCAGCGCCGCACTGCTACCAAGCACAAAACCATCTTCATCACGAACATACCGAGCGACGGTCAGCAGCTGCTTATCGGTAACTCGCACCGCCGTATCAATTTTCGCTTGAGCAAAATTTGCCACCAGTCGCATGATACCGATACCCTCGGTGAGCGAGCTGCCTTCGCTTTTAAATTCACCGGTTTTAAAATAGGTGTAAAGTCCAGAGCCTTCCGGATCGGCGAGAACAACTTTTATTTGTGGAATCTGCTGCTTGAGGTAAGTCGAGCAGCCGCCCAATGTTCCGCCTGTTCCAGCCGCCGAGACCAAGGCATCCAAACGTCCACTCATCTGCTGCAGAATCTCTGGCCCGGTAAAGTCACGATGGGTTCGAAAGTTGGAAAGATTTTCAAACTGATTGGCCCACCAAAACTTTTCGGGACTCTCTTCCGCGATCCGGCGCGCGGTATGGTAAAAATGTTTGG
This sequence comes from Oligoflexus sp., assembly GCA_041737755.1. Taxonomy (GTDB): domain Bacteria; phylum Bdellovibrionota_B; class Oligoflexia; order Oligoflexales; family Oligoflexaceae; genus Oligoflexus. Next base: position 5,531 of record JBGSRE010000831.1, on the reverse strand, counting down.
GATCTTTGAAGGGACAGGGATCGACCAGCACAAGCTCGGCTCCGTGCAGTGCAATCATCCGCTCTTTTTCAGGTGTCTGCCCTTTTGGCATTACGACCAGCATTTTATAACCAAACGCTTTGGCAGCAATGGCCAATCCTATGCCAGTATTTCCTGCGGTTCCCTCGACAATTGTCATACCCGGCTTCAATCGACCATCGGCAATGGCATCTTGCACCATGGCAAGCGCTGCGCGATCTTTGATGGATCCGCCGGGATTCATGAACTCACATTTCATAAAAATATCGCACTGGCTCAAGCGGCTCAGCGAAGCGATCTTGAGCAAAGGTGTACGGCCGACAAGTTCCACTAGGTTAAGTGCGAGCATAGGCTTCATGGCTAAAAAAACTCCTTTGACTGGAAAACAGAAAAGTTTCTGTCTGAAAGTCCCTTTGAAGTAGTGTGCTTCAAGTCCGAACTTGCCACAGAATGTGCAGCCTTGCCAGTCAAGCTTTGGACTGGACCCAAAACGAATCGCCTAGCGAAGCTTTGTTCACTTGAAATGGGGAGCAGCTAATTTTTCATTTGGAGAGTTATGGAGAAGAATATTGACGAGCGAAGGAGGGTCTCGTGTTCGGCAAATGATACTTGCGTGTCATTGGGAGGAGCCAAACAATTTTTCTCTAGCACAGAGTGCCAAGTCCCTCATTCACTCGCCCTAAAGGAGTCTGCAACACTCTCTTTAAAGCAAGTCCCAAGCCAAGTTTCCAGCCCGCCTAAATTTCCATAACCAAGCAATATTACTATTTATAATCTTAAGGAAATCGAGGCTTTCCTGTCGTTAGTTTGGTCATTGTCACAGGATCAAGCGGCAGCTTTCTGCTCATCTTTTTTCCTTTTAATTTCAGCCTGTTAAGAAGCAATTTTAAAGACTAAATGAATGGTCCCTTGGCTTCGTCCCATGAGCAAGATGGAAAGTCGCCCTGTTCAAAATCGGCACATGCCTTGCAAGGCTGTGGCTGCGAGTGTTCCTTTTCCTCTTGTTGTTGTTGTTGTTGTTGAGCTGTTGCTGAGGTGCTGATGATGAAGCTGATTCATTTCCCGATTTTAAGTCTTCTTTTGGCTACGAGTGCTACTGCGGCCGATCTTTCTCCTAATAATTTAGGACCCTTGTCAAATGTCGCCCAGCATTTGATGCAAGGCCCATTAGCAAAAGAGACCTATCGATTGGGTCTCGATTTTGTTGAGTCTCAAACCTATATTATGGATCCTGCTGAAAGTGATCCCGAGGCTCAGAAAGTGATTCAACGTCGGTTGAATCTTGAAGTCGGCTTGCCATGGGATAGCGAATTCGGCCTTTCCCTCATGAATACGCAGGAAGGATACATTCCTGAATCGACCGCGGCTTACGCAGCGGCTGATCAAAGCACAAAACCCTTGGGCCTCAAAGCTTGGTTGCGATGGACGGCGATTCATAACAGCTGGGTTTCCACTTCTTTAACTCTTCAATATCAACCAGGTCTTGCCGATGCAGCCAGCTATCATAAGGCTAGCCAGGATCGAAGTTCGTTGGGATTGGATCTTAAAATTCATCCCTACCAAGGCATAGAAGCCGCTGTCTACAGCAGCTACAGTCGTCGGAAAGATGAGCGATATAGGGACCAATTGCTGGGTGATGAAAAATTATTTGGTATTCGACTGGCCTTAGGTACCGAACAACTGGGAGTGTTCGGCGATGCCGCTACCCGTTATTTGCAAAGTAGCCATAGCCTTGATCAAAGTTCCAAGAATTTTTTCGCTCGTCAGTACATGGCTGGACTCTATGTGGGAACCCAAGACATTAAACTAAGCGCGTTCGCCATTATACCCGACAAAAATCGTTATATAGGGGTTCCCGAACGGGGCTTCGGGGCATCCCTCAGTGTGCGGCTGGGAGGTGGCAGCTCGGCTTCAACATCCGAGCCTTCTGCCAACGCGGTCTCGGCTGTTGATAAAGCTGATCGCAGTGATCCCAGCAAAAATGCCCAGCAACTGCCCATCAAAGAAGCGGAAGCCAAAATAATTGAGACCAACGAACCGGATGAATTTCAATTGCTGAATGAACGCAATGCGAAAAACTCCCTAAAGAACCACACCGAAACAGTCGCTGAAAAAGCTGAAAGAGAAATGCGGGGCGATCTGGAAAAAGAGCAAAAAAAGGCCACACAAAAAGCCCTCGAAGAAAAACAAAGACAAGTGAATGAGGCAGAAGAACTGAAACAACAGATCCGTCAGGATGATGATCGTGTTCAGGAATATAAAGATGATGTCGATCAAGAAATTAATCGTTACGCGCTTCCCGATGCCGAAGAGCTCGATTGGAACGGTTTAACTTCTCCGTAAACCTTCCTCTGCTGTTTTAAGTCCCTGATACTTCCCTTTCCTACTTCACAGCGATGTTTAAGAGCATCGCTTTTTTGGTTTTTTTAGTCGGGATCATTCAGGATATTTATGCAGTCCCAAGGGCTTCTTAAGCAGCCATGTGCGCCAGAGTAAACATACTCCGCGGCTATCAACAATAAAGATTAAAGAAGTCACTCAATTCGCTGAAATACCTATTGCAAAAGCCCTAGAGCTACTCTAAGCCAATGACAGTTACGAGATCAAGCGAATGGCTACTTTTTTCGTCGAGGTGCTACTTGAAAACCCAGCTAAGCAGACTTTTTAGCCTGCTGGTTCTAGCGGCTCTCTTTGCTTGCCACCCGTCGCCGGAATATAATCGGGGCCATGACTCTGTTGAAAAAATTGTCGACCGCACGCATCTCAGCCGTGATCTGCTGTCTCCCGGGCCCTATGCATTTGATGAAAGTCTCTACGCGGAGCCGGCAGCCATCGATCATGATATCCTGCCTTTGCCTCCCAGCGATTTACCGGAAGTGCTGACTGACATTCGCGGCAAACTCTACCTGCCTCAAGGGGCTGGTCCTTTTCCGTTGCTTGTATTTTTGCACGGTAATCACCCAACCTGCGGCACCACTACCGGTGAAAACAATCCCCGGATAGATACAGCCGTTGACTTTACCTTTTCAGGCGAGTGTCCCGAAGGGATGATCGAAGCACCCAGTTATTTGGGCTATGAATATTCCGCCAGGCATCTCGCTTCCTGGGGATATGCTGTGGTATCGATCAATGCCAACCGCGGCATCACCGGGCGCGATGGCTACGATTTCCAGGATGTCACTCTCGTTTATGCTCGTGGGGCACTTGTGCTGAAGCATTTGATCAAACTTCGCCAGTGGTCGCTGACTGGTCCGAATCAAGCATTCGCTGATCCTCAACTCGATATTCAGAACAAGTTTGACTTTGAAGAAGTCGGTCTGATGGGCCACTCCCGGGGCGGTGAAGGGGTGCGCTTCGCCTATAATATTTACCAGCAGGCTGATGCCGAAAGCAGCTGGAAAAAAGCACTGCCGAACTTGAAAATCAAAGGTGTTTTTGAAATCGCTCCGGTCGATTTTGGAACTGGCGAACAGCCCATTAAAGTAGAAGCCATGGGCACCGCTTGGACCGGTCTCATTGCTGGCTGTGATCGCGATGTCAGCAACTTCATGGGAACCAATACCTACGGACGAATGCTCAGCAGTGAGGACTCGTTTCCCAAAGCCGTTTTCACAGTTTGGGGCGCCAATCATAATTTTTTCAACAGCGAATGGCAAGTTTCAGATGCTCCCCATACTTGCATTGGCAATCAAAAACCACTGTGGAATACTGCTGCGGAACCAATTCCTGCACCCTATAGCCATTTGGATCCGAATGCATTGAGTGGAGTGAAAGGTTCGCCAGTTCAGCAAACTTTCGCCCAAGGACTCATGTTTTCTTTTTTCAAATCCAATGTCGGCAAGTTCGTCGATCCTACACTCCTGCACAGCTTCGATCCTCAGTATGCGCTGCCGCAGCAGCTCAATGAACTTTCACCAAGCAGTCGAGAATTTATTCTGCTGAATAGCAGTCTGCTCGTAGCCAAGCCTGGCAAAGGCATGACGACTCCTCTGCAGATAGGCGATATTCGCTGGCAATCTCTGGATGATAAGCTGAAAGGAGATTTGCCACAGCTGCAAGAATTTTGGAATCGATTTGCTAGAGACAATGGCTACCAGCAGCTCAAAGTGCAACTCATGGCCGATTCATTGACTCGGGAAGCTCTGATGCTGGACGCTGCTCCGCTGTTAACGGAACAGATCGTCGATATCCCTTTTGAGAAGGCTGTAGATGCCTCGGACTATTGGACGATCGATGCCAGCCTCGCCAGCCGGTCCGCTTGCTACAGCTACCCTGAAACAAGCTGTGTCCCCGACTATTCTGATGCAGAAGTCGATATCGCTTTGGTGCAAGAAGATGGCACCAGCTCTGCCTTTGTGCATTTGACGGACTACATCAACTTGCAAAACTATCACAATAATTTTTTTGAAATAGCAGCCACGGAACCGATTGCAAATAGCCAAAATTCCTTTAACCTGGAGTTCAGCTACGTGCCTTTGCTATTCACAACTGCACGGTTTGAACTGAGCGATTTCGCTATGCCAAACCTGAAGCTAAAAGCCCTTCGATTGAAGTTTCCAGCAGGCAAGGCTGTGGCTTTGGCTATCGACGAGCTTCGGCTTGTGAAACGCTCGGCAGCATCGATAGCCCATTGAACAGACAGGAGTCGCTGGTTTGTCGAAATTGATTTTGCGCAAGATGAAGACCAAGTTTCGCGAGCTTGAACCCGTGCTTTATTATCTGGATGCGGAGGATCAAGTCGAAGCGCTCAATACTCGTCTTGGCCAGACTCTGTCGATAAAAGCCAGCGGCTCTATTTTCTGCATCGCCTGCGGCCGCAAGACGAGTAAAAGCTTCCAGCAAGGCTATTGCTTCCCTTGCACCCGATCCTTAGCTCGCTGTGACACTTGCATTATCAAACCCGAATTCTGCCATCATCACAAAGGCAGCTGCCGGGAACCCAAGTGGGCTGAAGAACAATGCATGATTCCGCATCTGATTTACCTCGCCAATTCTTTTGGCGTCAAAGTCGGCGTGACACGGGCCTATCAACGCCTGACGCGGTGGATCGATCAGGGAGCAGTGGCTGCGATTCCTTTAGCCATCGTTTCCAAACGACTGGATGCCGGGCTGATCGAAGTTGCGCTCAAAGAGCATTTTCCTGACAAGACCAACTGGAGGGGCATGCTCAAGGGCGATATTCCTGCCGCGGATCTCTTAGCTATTCGCGAAGAAGCAAGTGGCCTGCTGCCGCTTCATCCCTTTGCCGAAATCCAAACCGACAAGCCTGTGTCGATTCTTTATCCTGTTTTGCAATATCCTGAAAAAGTTCAGTCGTTCAATCTTGAAAAGAATCCGCATATTGAAGGCACTCTGCTCGGCATCAAGGGACAGTATCTGATCTTCAATCATGGCGTCATAAACCTGCGGACTTACGCTGGATACGAGGTTGAAATCCATGGCTGATTAAGGCGTAGGCTGTTTTTCCAATTGCTGAAAGCCATCATCAACAGGCGCGGCCTCTTGCTTTTCCA
>JBGSRE010000824.1:0-6260 GCA_041737755.1 Oligoflexus sp. | reverse complement strand
GGGAAGGCAAAGTGGTGAAAGTCAGAATATTTTCCCTAAGGCCTCGATCAGTCTTGTTCAACGAGGCCTCGCGGTTCGCGCCGCATGAGGCCAAAAAAAATCAGCAGAAAATATCTCTTCTTTAGGTGTATCCTAAAGATCTTAAACCACTCTTCCCGCTGTAAGAGGTAAACTATGCACATTCGATCGATCGGCCACAAATTTCTATTTTCTTGTTTGTTCCTAAGCTTTCTCAGCTCATCTTTCGCCAATGCCTCCCCCAAGGCGTCTCCCCAACAGTCTTCTCAGCAGTGGCAAAAAGTTGAAAATAAAAAGGTCTGCATGGTAACGGATATGCTCTTTCCGAGGGACCAGATTCCTATCGAAGTTTCGGGCAAGACCTACTACGGCTGCTGCGAAAATTGCAAGGATCGGCTCGGTAAAGACGAAGCCGTGCGCTTTGCTTTGGATCCGACCAATGGCAAAAAAGTCGATAAAGCCACAGCTACCATAGCCGCTGGACCGGATGGATCCGTGGTCTATTTTGAAAATGATGCCAATATGAAAAAATATATTGCTGGACTGAAGTAAGACAAGGTTCTCTTCGCAACTCAGCCTCATTTTTTAACGCCGGCTGAGTTGCGCAAGCGAAGGCAGCTTATTCGCCCAAACGGGTATTTTGAACACCCAAGTCATGGGTGATGGGACAGTAGTTAGAGACAAGATCCATCAGCATGCGAGCGGCTCCACCCTGACGCTCGAGACGCTCACTCCCGCATCCACCAGTAGAAAACAGCACAAACTTTTGGCCAGCTCGATTGCTGGTGATGGTCGTCGAAGGACCGTCACATAGATAGTTTCCAGACTTGTTGAGAGCTTCCTCGGCAGCCGCGGTAACGGCCTTGCTGATGGAATCACTCAGCTTGAGGCGGCGGACTTCTTGGCTGGTAAAACTGCTGTCGCCAAAAGCACCAAATTTATGGGTGATCACGACTCTGTTGCCAAAGACTTCGCAGGTTTCCGTGCGTGCATCTTCCGCTGCAGTGAAACCCGTGACATTGGTTTTGGTGATCAGGGCGAGGTCTTGAGCGAAGGCGAAGTGAGCCGAAAAACTCATGGCGAGAACGATTAAACCTTTAACTTTCATAGCAATTCCTTCAATTCAATCGAAGTTAAAATTCCAAGGTATCCGCGCGCAATCGCGTGAATTCCGCTTCCCAAGCAAATGAAGAGAGACTGAGCCGGGAATTGCTGTTCTTTAAACACGCACTCAGATGAATGTCTAGAAGAGAATGGATACTTTTTCAGCAGAACCTGCTTATTGGGCTCAAATGATGGGATTTGAAGCGAGTTGAATCGATCTTCAGCAAGCTGAAGGGAATTTGTTATCGTCAGTGATTAGAAATGAGCAAAATTTTTTCAAAGTAAATCATATACTCGGCCAGCCAACCAGTTTTTAGCTCTGTTTCGGGACTTTGACGCAGGAACTTATGAATTTTATTTGCTCAGTTTCCGATAATCTTGATCGAAAGAAGTCTTGTCTCGATTCAAGTCATTTCAGTTAGCGAATCCTATACTCGTCACTTTAGAATTTCTGATTTTTCATGGTCTTGCTTGGTCTCCTGGGCTGAGTTATGGTGCTGCATTACTTGCTTGCAGCAGGCCTATGCATGTGGAGCATTGGCTCACCTATTCTGGGGAATGTATGAAGAAATGGATTGGATTCACAGTTCTTGGCGCCCTATTGGCAGGGACCATCTGGGTGACGAACTTTCTTTGGTTCAAGCCTTTTAACGTCAATCGCTTCTACGATCGCGTCTTTGCGCAGTTTGTCTTGGATCAACCGGAAATGCTGAGTCAGATTCATCTGCTGGAGCAATTTGGTATTACCTTTCATCAGGACGATCTGGATGACGAGTCGGTGGCGACCGAGGATAAGCGTGCAGCCAAGCTGAAAGAGACGCTCCAAACATTGGCCAGCTACGATCGCTCGCAGTTGAGCTATCAGCAGGCTCTTTCCTATGATGTTTTCCAATGGTCGATGAACAATATGCAGAAAAGCATGGATCGCTGGCGTTACCATGGCTACCCTGTCAATCAGCTTTTTGGTTTGCAGAATAATTTTCCAAGTTTTATGGAAAGCACTCACCAGGTGACATCCAAAGCGGAAGCAGCCGATTATATTACGCGCCTGTCCAAGGTCGCTATAAAGTTTGATCAAGTCATGGAAGGATTGAAAATTCGGGAAGACAAAAATATTATTCCCCCGAGCTTTGTCATTGAAAAAGTCCTGACCGAAATGCAGAATTTTGTCGCAACCAAGCCCGAAGACAATATTCTTTATCAGTCTCTGGCCACCAAGATGATCAAGGCGGCTAAATTTTCCGATGAAGAGCAAGCCGCTTACTTGAATCAGGCCAAAGATCAGATCGTTCAAACAGTCTATCCCGCTTATCAGAAATATATTAGCTATTTCACGGAACTCAAGGCTAAATCCACTGCCGATGCAGGAGTATGGAAGTTTCCTGATGGCGATCAATACTATGCGGATATGATCGAATCACAAACGACCTTGAGGATCGAGCCGAATACTTTGCATCAATTGGGTCTCAGCGAAGTGGAACGCATCCAAGGCGAGATGCGGGCGATTCTGCAAAGCGAAGGCTATGATACGAGTCGGCCCGTGGGTGAGCTCATGGCCAAATTGGGCGAGGAGCCACGCTTTCTTTATCCCGATACCGATGCAGGACGCCAGCAGATTCTAGTCGATTATCAGAAGATCATCGATGAAATCAGTGCGGGTCTTCAGCCTTATTTTGCTGTGCAAGCAAAAGCTCCGGTGAAGGTGGAAAGAATTCCTGTCTTCAAAGAAAGGACGGCTCCGGGAGCCTATTATAACGGCCCTGCCATGGATGGTTCACGGCCCGGTGTGTTCTATGCAAACCTTTACGATATCAAGGCCACACCCAAATTTGATATGCGGACCCTGGCTTATCATGAAGCCGTTCCTGGTCACCATTTTCAAATTTCTATCGCTCAGGAAGCCAAAGATTTACCGTTTTTCCGTCGGATGATGCCCTTCACGGCTTTTTCAGAAGGCTGGGCGCTGTATGCAGAAAACGTTGCCTGGGAAGCTGGATTTCAAAAAGATCCTTTCGATAATCTGGGTCGATTGCAGGCTGAGTTGTTCCGATCCGTCCGCCTCGTCGTTGATACGGGTATGCATGCCAAGCGTTGGACTCGGGAACAGGCGATCGGCTATATGAGCAGCAACACGGGGATGGCAGAGTCCGATGTCGTTTCGGAAATTGAGCGTTATATTGTTATGCCCGGCCAAGCCTGTGCTTATAAAGTCGGCATGCTCAAGATTCAAGAGCTAAGGGCCCGCGCTCAGACTCAATTGGGCACCGATTTTGATCTGCGTGCTTTTCACAGCGTTGTGCTTGAAAATGGCGCCATGCCTCTGGTGGTGCTCGAACGTGTCGTCAATGATTGGATCGGCCAGCAGCAAGAAAAAAAGACAGCCGCTTAGGTTTGAAATAAGTTCGAGCGGCCTATAAGCCGCTTCCCATTTGGGATCGCCATGATCTATCATCAAAGTGAAATGGGCTGTGATTGATTGTCCGCGGTCTCTGCAAGTCAGCAGTGACAAAGATCTTTGTGATGACAATTACTACTTCGAGCGCTAACAAAGCAGCCACGCCCTGAACTGAAATTTCTCTCAGTCTGACCCAAGTCGGAAATTCGAATGTTAAATCAGCAAAATTAATTGAGATAGCGGAGGCAAAATGAAAGAGTTTGCCTTTCCGGCTGATCGTGCTATTGAGCCATCCTAATTCAAACGAACTAGTCCCTATAGGCTATCTTCGTTCTTTCTTAAGGAGGCCTTTATGGCTTTAAAGTCACGGATCTTGCCAGCATTGCTATCGGTTTTGCTCTCTTCTGCAGCAGCTGCAGAGGTTCAGAAAAAACTCTCGGTCGCCATCCTGGGTGACAGCATCACGCGCGGAGTGCTGGCCGATGACAAGTTGGGTGAAGACGCTTCACTCACAGATGTTTTCAGTTTTATTCGTCTGGCAGGAAACGGCGCCACCGCAGGTTATCAGCCTGAAAAAGAAGGCGTCTTAAACTTTGCACTGATGACCCGCAATGAGTATATGGCTCGGGATGAACTCGCCGCGATTCAAGGCAAGCAAGCATGGTCGATCGCCAGCCGACTTCAGCAAGAACTTGGCTATAAACTTGAATTGATCAATGCTGCCAAGCTCGGTGGATCCTTTCGCATGGGCGACATCCAACTGGCTGTCTTGGAACGAGAAATGAAAAGTCGGGGATTGAAATCTCTCGATCTGGTGATTGTCGATTTGGGCCGGATTGATTTGTCTATTTTCTCGAGTGAAGCCGATTTTCAGCGCCTTGTGGATATTTTCTTTCAAGTAATCTTGATTATCAGTCCGGGCTCTCGATTCATGTTTACCAAGATTCCTAATATTCCATCTTCAATCAGTCGGGATAATCGTGTTTCGACCCGCTTTATCAAGCAATTTGCTCTGAGCTGCGAACAGATTTTTAGTTTAGGCGGCGTTGCCGCAAAAACCGGCTTGATGCCAGGCAAGCCAGACCCCCTTGCCTACCAAAAAGCCCTGGACCGGCTGGCAGCATTCAACCGCTATCTAGCCGAAAAAGTTGCTTTCTATCAGGCCTCTGGCGTTACTATGGAACTGGTTGAAAGCCTTGCCGATCGGGCACTTTCTGATGACTGGGATCAGATCATGGCAGCGGATTGCATTCATATCAACGAAGTGGGCCAGGCAGAGATCGCCGCTACTCTTTGGCCTCAAGTTCAAGACCTCCTCAAGCAAAAAGCTGAAACCGTCGAGTTACCAGTCGTTCGCACAGGTCCTGAAGCGGTGACGGCCGCTGCCACAAGCTTGTGGCAATCCTACGTCGCTGCTCTGCCACTGGAGCAAATCCAAGCGGAATGTCGTCCCCGTATGGTTCCCCACCAGGGAGCATACAAGGGTGTGGTGGTCCTCTTTCACGGTTTTACGGCCTGTCCGCAGCAGTATTTCTCACTGAGCGAAGAACTTGCTGCGGCCGGCTATACAGTTCTTTTACCCCTGAGCCCTGGTCATGGTCGAGCCTATGCAAGCAAGGATGCTGTCAATACGGATAACGTGGCTGACTTGCCCACAGGGCGGGCGACCGATCCTAATAGCTACTTGAAATATTTTGATTTCGTGCTGCAGATGAATGCCATCGCTCGTGAATTTGGTGGTGAACGCGTGGTGGGTGGTTTGTCTCTCGGTGCAGCCATGGCAACCTTCTCGACAGTCCAGGATCCTCAGCTGTGGAATCGTCAGATCATCATGAGCCCGCTCTATGAGCTGAACCAAGCCGTTGTTCACAATGCGATGGGTACTCTGTCCAACCTCAACAATATTAATTCCTCTTTGGGTAAGCTTTTGGAGCCGATTCTGCAAATGAATCAGGGTTGGGGCCAGGGCTGTGAAGACGAAAGAACTCCAAGTTGGGTGGCTCAATTTGATCGCACTGGCACCCGAGCAGGCATTTGCCAATTCAAAATCACCCATGTTCTGGCGGCAAACCAATTTGGATTTGATGCCTGGAACCTGATCCAACCCACTCGCATTAAGACTCAATTTGTGACTGTTCAGGATGATCCTGTCATCAACAAACAACTGGTCTTCAATGGTGTTGGCCGCATTCGTGGCGAACAATTGAAATATAAGGAATTTGAAACGGTTAAGCGTTTGGATCAGGATGAAAAAGCCCGCGTCTGCTACGTTCCTTCGTCAAACATGATATGCGCGGCGAATTTGAACAAGCCACTGGCGCAACAGGAAGCGAATTGTGCCAACCATTCCTTGCTCTCACGCTTTGATGCGCCCAACCAAAATAAATATTGGATTGATCTTCTTCAACCGAAGATCGTGAACTTCATTACTAAAGGTGAGTTCCTGCCAGCCAGCTCGCAAAGAGCCCACAATGATCCAATCTGTGCTGGTTTTCCTCAGTAAAATTTTTTAATATGAGTAAATATATCTGCTGGATGCTTTTCGTCTGGCAGATTTTTTTTTGGAAAGCTTCACGGCCCTGATTCCAATGACATAAATCTTGCTTTGCAGCTCCATTATCCCGAAGCCTGCTCAATACTCCATGACAGTAGCCTAAGGGATTGCTAAGGTTTTTACCAGAAACTCATAAACAAACTTGGCTGACTCCGTGGGGGGCTGGGATGATCCAACGCTCTTGGCTTG
>JBGSRE010000820.1:0-2519 GCA_041737755.1 Oligoflexus sp. | reverse complement strand
ACTGCCCATACACATGCTGATAGACGTCAAAAGTAACGGTTCGATGCTCCAGCTCCTCAGCCATATGCCATCGCAAGAGATGACGTGGGGATGGATGGACGCGATCGAGAGCATTGATTTGAAAGAGGAATCGAGACAAGGCCATACTAAAGGCTTCGAAGCCTTCCGCATAGGCAAGGTTCCACTGCAGGGAACGCGACCTGGTAAATTCTTGATAGTCTTCTTCAAGCCTGCTTTCGAGGCTGCTCAAATTTTTATACCTCGTTAAATCCAATGATCGATTGAACTGCATGTGCAGTTTAAAATGCTGCCCCTCCTGACCATTGAAAGCGTCAATATCGGCTATCAAGCTCGGATCGTCGACCCTTTTCTTCGCTTCCATCATGGTCCGCATAAGATACGGCTCCAGGTAAGGGAGGAGCAAGGAAACGCCAATGTAAAGGTAGGACTCTTCAGGTTTACCGTCGACGATCATGGGATCGAGTGGAGCAGGAAAAACTAAGGGAGGTCGGCGAATGATGATGGGATTTTTTTGCACAGTTTTCCGCCACAAGCTAAAGGTTTGCGACTCCTCGATACTATCGGTGCTGGGTCGAATTTCTTGAATACTCCCAGGGATGTTTTGGCAAAGGGCTGGATATAGAATAACGAGCTAAGAGTATATTGCTTAGTAAAAAAAATCGGTCCCTTCAAGTCGGCTCTATAAGTATAATTTGGCCTGTGATATCGTGCTCTTTATCCATGGCAGCCCGGCCTGTTTGAAGGCGGTTCATGGCGCTTGTAAAAAGACTCTAGCTGGAACTCTGGTACGCGGAGAACGGGCTTAGATCTCCTTTCAAAGGCAAGAAAGCTATTGGCACCCAAAGAGCCCGAGCAAAAATCTCAGCAAAATGCTAGCACTTCTAACCACAGCAGTGTTGAAAGGAGTGAATCCATCCAGGGGCACAATCAAGCGAAAGCTTCAAAAGCAGGTTCAAAGCAGGGTTTCTGGCAGAGGCGGCTGATAGGACCCATTACCAGTCTTTTGCAGCAGGGCATGACCCCTGACAAGCTTGCTTTGGCGCTGTCGGCTGGGGCAGTCTGTGGTGTTTTTCCATCGCTTGGTACGACTTCTATCCTCTGTCTCGCTGTGGGATGGGTCTTTGGTTTAAATCAAGTGGCTCTTCAAACAGCTAATTATCTGGTTTATCCTCTGCAAATTCTTCTGCTCTTGCCATTTTTTCAGGCGGGTACTTCGGTGTTTGGTTTGGAGATGCCGGTGAGCAACGTCGAAGAAGTCTTGACTATGGCTCGCAATGATAGCTGGCAGACGATCGTGCTGCTTTGGGATGTCAGCTGGAGAGCTATGATTCTGTGGACTATCCTCGCCTTCCCAGCCGTTTACTTGCTAGCGATGCCCCTGCGAATGATCATGCGGCGTCTTGCCAACCGGCGATCCCATTCACTGCAAAAGGAATCGAAATGAGCGACTCACAGGTTAAACCCGAAGCAGCAGCGGAAACGAATCGGAGTTGGGGAACTGCTGCGGCAACACTGTCCGTTGCCGTTCTGCTCAGTTCTTTGGTCTGTGCCGCCCTCGCCGAAGGCACGGCAAGATTTATGGATGTGCCGGTGATCTGGCTCTGTGCAGGGCTCGCCTTTGCTATCCAATGGATCGCTTTTGTTCCTGCTTATATTTTTAAGACGGAGCGTTACTACGATTTGATCGGTACGCTTACCTATCTTTCGGTGATTGTCAGTGCGGTGATTCTCGGTGGTGCAGCATCCCCTCGGGCTTTCATTATTGCTGCTTTGGTGATGGTCTGGTCCGGGCGATTGGGCTGGTTTTTGTTTCTCCGCATTAGCAAAGACGGCAGCGATAAGCGCTTTGATGGAGTACGGGATAATATACCCAGATTTTTTGTCGGTTGGACACTGCAAGGACTTTGGGTTGTGCTGACGCTTCCTGCGGCATGGGTTGCCATCACTTCTTTAAATCAAGCGCCGCTTGGACCTTTGGATTTTATCGGGCTCTTGATCTGGATGCTTGGTTTCGCGATTGAATCAGTTGCTGATTCTCAGAAGCGTGAGTTTCGTGCCAATGCGAAAAATAAAGGCCAATTCATTCGTAATGGACTGTGGGCTTGGTCCCGTCACCCCAATTATTTCGGTGAGATCATGATTTGGATCGGAGTTGCGATCATGGGATCTTCGATTTTACAAGGCTTCCAATGGGTGGCATGGGTGTCGCCGATCTTTGTCATAATTTTGCTGACGAAAATAAGTGGATTGCCTCTTTTAGAAGAAATAGCCGACCAACGATGGGGCGGACAGCCAGAGTATGAGGCCTATAAGACGAATACGCCTGTGCTCATGATGCGGCCGCCACGCCTGCCACCTAAATAGTCTCTGGCGCCTAAAGCGCCAGAGACTATCCTGAGGAGTGAAACGACGAAGGATCTCGCCGATAAGTACCTGATTCCACGAGATCCTTCGCTTCGCTCAGGATAGTCCCTGCGCGAAATTTTCAATTTCGCGCC